>NZ_JAUBPI010000036.1:29593-63591 GCF_036700645.1 Microcoleus sp. S36b_A4
AGTCGATCGTACTGATCGACGAAGTGAATCTAAAGAAACAAGGAAAGTTTTGTAGAAACGGTTCTGTAACAGGCGAAAGTGTGAGCAAGAGAACATCAGAAATCGGTGAAGTTGGCCCGCCCCTTAGACAGTCACAAGTCTGTTGTGTAGATAAGCTCCCATTACTGATGACAGGCGCACCAAGCTGGACAGTATCTTAGGCTCTCGATCAAAGGAGCGAGAAAGCCTGCATTCACAAGGTTAGTATTAATTGCCTGTCAAGTTCTTTAATAGATCGGAGTACATGGAGAGCAAATAATGACAACAGTCTTAGGGATAGACATCAGTAAAAAAGACTTTCATGTCTCATTACTGAGAGAAGGTCGTGCAACTAAACCCAGAAAGTTTACGAACAATACTCAAGAGTTTGAGAGTTTGCATAACTGGCTCAAACAACAAAGTGTCGTCGAACTCCATGCTTGTATGGAAGCTACTAGCATCTACGGCGAAGCCTTGGCAGAATTCCTTTATGGGGAAGGCTTTCAGGTAAGTATCGTCAATCCGGCTCGTATTAAAGGGTTTGCTAAAAGCGAACTTCTGAGAACGAAAACAGACTCCGTAGATGCGGCACTGATTGCCCGTTTTTGTGCGGCAATGAAACCATCATTATGGACTCCTACAGCCCCCGAAGTCAAGGAATTACAAGCCTTGTTACGGCGGCTCGAATCAGTCACAGAAATGATGACGAGCGAACAAAACCGTTTGGAGACAGCTACGCCAACAGTTGCTGCCCTTACCCAGGAACATTTGGACTATCTAAAACAGCAACAACAACTAATCAAAAAACTGATTAGTGACCATTTTGACCAACACCCACACTTAAAACAACAGCGCGAGCTGTTGAATTCAATTCCTGGCATTGGAGATTTAACAGCTTCTATATTATTAGCTGAAATTGGCGATGTTTCTGATTACGATAATGCTCGTCAATTAGCAGCCTATGCTGATTTAACACGCCCGCGAACGTACTTCTGGGACTTCGGTTAAGGGCAAAACTCGTTTGTCTTGTACGGGTAATGTCCGACTGCGAAAAGCTTTGTATATGCCAGCGGTAGTGGCGATGCGTTATAACCCTTTGTTGAAAGCTATGAGTGACCGATTATTGGGTCGTGGGAAGGTCAAAATGCAGGTAATTGGTGCTTTGATGCGGAAATTGGTGCATTTGGCTTTTGGTATTTTAAAGTCCCAAAAGCCTTTCGACCCCAATTATTTACTTGCTCCCCCTTGACAGGTCAAGACAGTATCTACAACTAGAAAGGGCGGATTTGTATGGTGTATATCTAGACAAGTGCTTCTTGATAATCGAGATTTTCATCGAGATAAATAGCCCGAATATCCTCCGGCAAGTTGGATTCTAAAGTTTGATATCCTTTTTGCAGCAAAGCCTTTACCTGAGCGGGCGAAATGGCTTCGCCTTCTGCTTGCAAATAAGCTGCAATTCGAGTTTCGCTCCAGCGGAAAGTCTGAGCCATCAACACCACTAAACGCGGCAGCGGCGCTAACAACTCCAAGGCTTGTTTGACGTAACACCACAGGGGAGGCGGAGCCGATTGCAAAGAGTAGTGAATCGACTCAACAGGGGGCAATTCAGCTTGATTGATGCAGACGGCGGTGACATTAATCAGCCAGTTTTGGAGACTAAGATTTCCGCCATCAGACTCTTGGATCTCGCGGCGCAAATCGAGGCCTCGCAGTTCGTGATAGATGTGCAGCCAAGTGTGGGCAAACAGGTAATCGCCTTGTACGGGCGATCGTACGGAATGGCGAATCAGGGAGTGGACTATTTGAGCGTAGCGGCAAAAAATCGCCGTGAAAAACCTACCCTGATCGGGATGGTTTTGAAACAGAGTCAATAATTCCTGGTCGCTGTGATGGAACAGGGATTTGACTACAGGATGGTTGAGTTCTGAAAAATTAGGTGTTTGCACAATTGTTCTGGAAAGGTTTTGGGAATAAATGCTGGTGCAGCCCGATTCTACACGATTTGTCGATCGACATTCCAGAGTTGAGGGCTATTTTTTAGCGGTGCGGTGCCAGCAGAGCGGTATTTCTGGCATTTTGTCCCTCTTTCAAGATAATATATACTTTTCACTTGTGCGATCGGGCTTTTCACACATCAGAAAAGTTATCAAAAACTCTGGCTATATTACTTCCCCTAAAAAAGAATTTTCACCGGAACAATGCGTGTCGGTTCATCACGATAAATTAAAAAAGATCGCTTACTTATATCGTTTCCGGTAGCATCAGAATGATACCGAGGACGCAGCAGTGCCGTGTCCTGACTGTGGGTAATATTAATTCCGATGCTACCGGAGTTGATATTACTACTATAAATAACCATATCCTCCACCCCCCGGAGTCTCAATGACAAACACATCCCCCGGCTGCATTTCCAAACTCGCCGTACTTCCCAACTCCTCAACCTTTCCATCAACCTTTTCAACATAATTCCGTCCAACTTTACCGGCTTCACCCCCCTTCAAACCGCAAGGAGAAATCACCCGCCGCCCCGATAAAATTCCCGCCGTCATCGCTTCCCGAAACCGCACTCGCCGCACAACTCCATTACCGCCGCGATGACATCCATTCCCCCCACTATTAGCCCGAATTTCAAAACTTTCTAACAACACTGGGAACCGCCACTCTAATACTTCGGGATCGGTTAAACGCGAATTAGTCATGTGAGTTTGTACCGAATCAGTGCCGTCAAAATCTGCACCAGCCCCCGAACCGCCGCAAATAGTTTCATAATATTGATAGCGCTGATTTCCAAAGGTAAAATTATTCATAGTTCCCTGAGAAGCCGCCATCACTCCCAACGCACAATACAAAGCATCGGTAATATTCTGCGATGTTTCCACATTGCCGGCAACTACCGCCGCTGGATAGCGAGGATTTAGCATACAGCCTTCGGGATTGATGATTTCGAGAGGTTTCAAACAGCCAGCATTGAGAGGAATATCGTCATCTACCAACGTGCGGAAAACATACAAAACAGCGGCTTTGCACACGGCTGCGGGAGCATTAAAATTGTTGGATTGTTGAGCAGAAGTGCCACTAAAGTCTATTTTTGCACTGCGCGCAGATTTGTCAATTGTAATCGCTACCTTAATTTGTCCGCCACTATCCATCGGATAAGTAAATTCGCCATCTTGCAAAACATCAATTACCCTGCGTACCGACTCTTCCGCATTGTCTTGTACGAAGCCCATATAAGCTTGCACAGTCTCTAATCCATAATGTTCTACCATCTTGAGAAGTTCTTCGGCGCCGCGCTTGTTAGCAGCAATTTGTGCTTGCAAATCGGCTATATTTTGAGGAGAATTGCGAACTGGAAAATTACCCGATGTCAGAAGTTCTAGTAATTGTTCTTCTCGAAAATTGCCCTCGCTTACTAACAGGAAATTGTCAAGCAATACACCTTCTTCAGTTACTGTTGTACTGTTAGGAGGCATGGAACCGGGAGTAATGCCGCCGATGTCGGCGTGGTGTCCCCGCGAGGCCACATAAAACAAAGGAAGGCAGGAATCACGATCGAATACTGGAGTAATAACGGTGATATCTGGTAAATGCGTGCCGCCGTTGTAGGGATTGTTAGAAACATACACATCGCCCGGTTGAATCGCATTGCCTTGTGCTAAAATTAAAGCTTCAACGCTTTCGCTCATCGAGCCCAGATGTACGGGAATGTGCGGCGCGTTGGCAACTAATTGCCCGTGTTTGTCGAAAATTGCACAGGAAAAGTCGAGACGTTCTTTGATGTTGACTGAGGAACTTGTGTTTTGCAATGTGACTCCCATTTGTTCCGCGATCGCCCGAAACAAATTATTAAAAATTTCCAGCAAAACCGGATCGGATTTAGCCGCAGATAAACCCGAATGAACGCGGATATTATCTGCGTCCATCTGCGTGCATCTGCGGTTCAAAATTAAATCGTTATTTTCGGTGATTTCCCCTTCCCAGCCCGGTTCTATGATATTAGTTCCCGTAGCTTCAACAATCATAGCAGGGCCTTCTATGCAGTCGCCCGATCGCAAATCGTCTCTCTGATAAACAGGCGTTTCCCGCCACCCGCCAGCAACATAGGTTTGCACGGTTGAAATTGGTTGCACAGGCAAGATGCCCGTGCCACAAGAGGGGGAAATTGTGGAGGCTTCCGGCACATCCATTCTTTCTACAACTTCCACGGAAACCGCTTCCACAATCAGCGGTTTTTCTGGCATAATAAAACTGTAACGCTGTCGGTGGGCTGCTTCAAATTCAGCCTGCATCGCCTCAATATTGTCAGCAAAATTGACCGCCAAAACCGAGTCACTTCCCTGATATTTTAAACGCAACTTGCTAACAACTAAAACCTCTGACACATTCTCTGTGTTCTCTGCGCCTCTGCGGTTCAATTCCCTCTTTCCATCTGCCTCCAATTCGGTTAAAATATAATGCAAATCAGGTAATAATTCTGCATTTAATTGTTGCTCGATCGCCCTTTCGCGAATAGCCCGCACATCAGCCAAACCCATACCGTAAGCGGACAACACACCCGCATAAGGGTGAATAAATACCCGTTTCATCCCCAAAGCATCGGCGATCGCACAAGCGTGTTGGCCGCCCGCACCCCCGAAACAGCACAATGTATACTCCGAAACATCGTAACCGCGCTGAAGCGAGATTTTTTTGACAGCATTTGCCATCTTTTCCACCGCGATCGCCAAAAAACCCTCCGCCACCTCTTCGGCCGTCCTCTCGCCCCCAATTTCCCCCGCTAATTGCACAAATTTTTGGTTTACTACCTCAGGGGCGATCGGCAAATCTCCATTCAATCCAAATACTTTCGGGAAAAAATCCGGTTGAATTTTCCCCAACATCACATTGCAATCAGTCACCGTCAAGGGGCCGCCTTTGCGATAGCAAGCGGGCCCAGGATTGGCCCCTGCGGACTCCGGCCCGACGCGGTAGCGAGCCCCGTCAAAAAAGACAATTGAACCGCCGCCGGCTGCTACAGTGTGAATTGCCATCACGGGCGATCGCAATCTCACCCCAGCAATTTCCGTCTCAAATTCGCGTTCGTATTCGCCGTTAAAATGGGCAACATCTGTCGAAGTTCCGCCCATATCAAAGGTAATAATTTTATCAAAACCTGCCTTTTTGCTCGTTTGAACTGCACCGACAATTCCCCCAGCAGGCCCGGATAAAATACTGTTTTTTCCTTGAAATTGTGCCGCGTCTACTAAGCCGCCATTCGATTGCATAAACATTAATTTAGGGGACGGTGCCCCGGTGCCCGCCCCAACAGCCTCGTTCCCAGGCTGTGCCTGGGAACCCATATCCAGAGGCTCTGCCTCTCTTAATTGACTTGTTACTTGTTCGACATAACGCCGTAAAATCGGAGATAAATAAGCATCGACAACCGCAGTATCTCCCCGCGAAACCAGTTTCATCAGCGGGCTAACTTCGTGAGATACTGAAATTTGAGGAAAGCCAATTTCTTTCGCTATTTTAGCAACTTGTTTTTCGTGTTCCGAGTAGCGGTAGCCGTGCATGAATACGATCGCACAACTGCGAATTCCCTCATCGTATGCTTGCTGCAAAGACGGGATAAACTCGGTATTGACAGCAGTTAACTCCTCACCTTGAGCGCTGTAGCGTTCTGCAACTTCAATAACTCGATCGTACAGCATCTCCTGCAAAACAATGTGACGCGCGAAAATATTCGGGCGGTTTTGATAGCCAATTCTAAGCGCATCGCCGAAACCTTTAGTAATTAACAAAACTGTGCGATCGCCCTTTCGTTCCAGCAAAGCATTTGTCGCCACCGTCGTCCCCATTTTAATCGCTTCAATTTCGGCCGCAGGTATCGATGCGTCGGCGGGAATTCCCAGAATGTCGCGAATTCCTTGAACTGCGGCGTCGGTGTAGCGTTCCGGGTTTTCCGACAGCAGCTTGTGAATGACTAATTTACCGTCGGGGCTGTTGGCGACAATATCGGTAAAAGTGCCACCGCGATCGATCCAGAATTGCCAGCGAGTGCGATCGGGATAAGTAGGATTCATATCTCTTTTTTCTAAAATTTTTGCTTGACTAATTTACAAGTATTCAACAAACTTCTGTTCGAGTCAATTCATAAAATTCATAACTTCGGATCATAAAAGTCATAATTTCTGGCCGCTCAAACTAGCAGGCGATCGATCATGTTAATTATAGATGTCGAATGCCCTTGACTAACCCTTGACAAACACCAGCCAGAAAATCCAAATCCAAAGTCTCAATCCTATCGCTTTCTCGATGATAATGCGGATTTCGCATATTAGCAGTATCAGTCACCATAATAGCCGGATAACCATTATCCCAAAAAGGAACATGATCGCTGCGGCGAGTATCCGGCACAATTAAACCTCGATTAGGCACTGGTAGCCACTCACAGGGCTGACCAGATTTGCGAATTTTGCCACTCAAATTAATCAAATCGGGAACCGTCCGCAAAGTGCCAATTAAAGCAATAAAATTGCCACTATTTGGATAAAAATATTTCAAGCCTGCGGGATAGCTTTGAGAATTAGGATTATGGTTGCAATAACCCAACATTTCCAAACAAATCATTAACCGGATTGACTCTTGCTGTTGCTTGTATTTAGCTGCATGATGACTGCTTCCCAAACAACCGTATTCTTCCATATCGAAGGCAACTAATTGCACTGGATATTTGAGCGGCCCAGATGCGATCGCCCTTGCGAGTTCCAGCAAAACAGCAACACCAGTAGCATTATCATCGGCCCCAGGTGATCCGGGTACAGTATCGTAATGAGCACCAATTACGATCGGCGGCAACCGCTTATTAATCCGCTTTTCAATACCCAGATTCTCTTGCTTTCCCCCCTTAGCAAGGGGTGATTCTTCTTGCTTCCCCCCGTTAGCAAGGGGTGATTCTTCTTGCTTCCCCCCCTTAGCAAGGGGGGGACTGAGGGGGGGTAAATCCAAGATAAAATTGTGATGAATTCGCCCGCGCACCGAAAAATCGTCAATTTCTACAGTTCCCCACTGTGCCAACTGTTCGCGGATGTATTGCTGAGCATAAAAATGCCCTTCGGATGCGAGGTATGGGTTGCGATCGCGTACAATTTGAATCAGATGGCTGTGCAAGCGTTCCTTGAGATTCATGCGATCGGAGATACAATGAGTACACTAAGATTATATGGGATTGAATTATGATAGGAGAAGTCAGAATCGAAAATTATAAGTCCATTCAAAAGCTGAAGCTAGAATTAGGACGAGTAACTGTATTGATCGGTGAAAATGGCTGCGGCAAAAGCAATATCCTAGAGGCGATCGCCCTGGCTTCTGCGGCGGCAGATGATAAGCTGGATAACGAGTTTTTAGCTTCTCGGGGCATCAGAGTTACAGAACCTCAGTTTATGCGATCGGCTTTTGAAATGGAAAACTTGGTTAAAGATATCAAAATTGAGTTAAGAGGGAATGAGGGACAACCATTTAGTTGTATTTTGCAAAATGATAATTCTCCCTATTCTCATTGGGTTAGTAAAAACTTTTTTGGTGATAGTGAAACCTCTATAAAAAATGCTATTAATATTGTTATTCAAAAACACGGTGGAGCAGAAAGAATAAGAGCTATTTTATTAGAGCAAACCGAATCTTCTGAACAAGAATTCTCAAGAATCCTCAAAGATTCACAAGCATTTATTAGGATTATTAACCTTAATGAATTTATAATCTATTCTCCTGAAAACCAAGCTTTACGAACTTTTGAAAAAGAAGGTCAAATTCAACCATTAGGGATTAATGGAGAAGGTTTGTTTAAACTTTTAAAATTTTTGAATTCTGATGATAACCAAGAGCAGCTTAATGAAATTAAAAAAAAGCTGCAATTGATAGATTGGTTTCAAGATTTTGAAGCCACTCCAAATTTATCAAATATTCAAAATTTTCTCCAAATTAAAGATAGGTACTTAGATCCTGATCTAACTTACTTTGACCAAAGAAGCTCTAATGAAGGCTTTTTATTCTTGCTTTTTTACTTCGCTTTATTTATTAGCGATATCACGCCTAAATTTTTTGCAATAGATAACATTGATGCTTCTCTCAACCCCAGATTGTGTCGCAGATTAATGCAAGAATTAGTCGAATTAGCAAAAAAACAGGACAAACAAGTTATATTCACAACCCACAACCCGGCAGTTTTGGACGGTTTGGATTTAGGTGATGAGGAACAGCGGCTGTTTGTGATCTACCGCAGCCAACTAGGTCATACTAAGGCTATACGTATTCTCAAACCCAAACCTCTGGAGGGACAAGAACCTGTAAAATTATCAGAGGCTTTTTTGAGAGGCTATATCGGCGGACTTCCTGAAAATTTTTAATATGATTAAGTTTGGATTGATTACAGAGGGACTTACTGACCAGATTGTTATTAAGAGTATTTTAGCTGGATATTTCAACAGATCCGATCTAGTTATCAGATCGCTGCAACCAGAAATAGACAAAGACAAAAACTATGGCGGTTGGACTCTAGTTTTTGATTATTGCAAGTCAAACATTTTTCGAGAATCATTTCAATATAATGACTATATCATTATCCAAATAGATACAGATGTTTTGCTGGATTCCCAAAATTCTAATTATAATATTCCCAAGCGAGATGAAAATGGTAATGAATTTACTCCTCAGCAGTCGATCGAAAAAGTTATTGAAAAATTCAGAGATACGATTGGTGAGGATTTTTATGATAAACATCAACAGCGGATCGTGTTTGCAATTTCTGTTGACTCTATTGAGTGTTGGTTCCTCCCACTGTATTATACAGACAGTAGAAAAGCTAAAATTACAAACTGTCTCGACACGTTAAATCGGGAACTGGCGAAAAAACACAATTTTACGATCGACGCTAATGCTAAAAATCCTGATTATTATCGAGAAATTTCAAAACCATATCGCAAGCATAAAGTTTTGATGAAGCATTACTCAGAAAATCCCAGTTTAAAAACTTTTATAGAAGAGATTAAAAGCAGAGACATTAAGATTGGTGATGAAGAGGATTGGTAATGAAGCAAGTTATTATGTCATATAATAGAAACATAGTTACCGGAGATTACCATGCAAGCATACAAACTTAGAGGTAAAATCGATGCAACTGGCAACTTGGTAGTTGTGGAAGCTGTGAATATGCCGCCGGGAGATGTAGAAATCATCGTCTTGCAGCTACCTGATACGGTTAAACAAGCCAGCGCGTCAGAAAATGTCGCACCTGAAGCACCTCAAAAAAAGTTTAAAACTAACGTGAAGGCATTTCAAGGTTTATTCGATCGAGATGCTGTACCGGAACCGCTGGATTTTGACGATCCAGACAAACAAGCAAAATGGGAATATTTAAAGGAGAAACATAACTTGTGAAACTCCTGATAGACACCAATATAATAGTAGATGTTGCGCTCGAACGAGAACCTTTCTTTGCTGAGAGCGATCGCATTTTAACTTTTGTTGAAGAAGCACAAATTCAAGGCTATATTTCAGCATCAACTTTTAGCGACCTTTACTATATTATCCGCAGAGACAGATGCCGCGATTGGACGCTGGATTTTTTGCGGCAGCTAGCCACATTTTGTCAAGTAGCAACCGTAGATAACTCTGTGATTTCAATGGCATTAACTTGCAACTTCAAGGATTTTGAAGATGCTATTCAGTACAGCACTGCTGTAATCAATCGAATTGATGCCATTGTCACCCGCAACCCGCGAGATTTTCCAGTTACTACTCCTAGGATTTTAACTCCAAATCAGTTAATTCAAGAATTAACCAATTCTCCCTAAATTTTTCCACCTGCTACACTTCTGATTCCAATTCGCTAACCCGCAACTGCACGGGTAATTCTACAGAATTCAACTCAGACGACTCTAATAATCCTGTTGCTTCAACTTCTGCACTCGCTTCACCCGATCGCATTTTTCGCAATTTCTCACCCAAAGTATCCCGCTGGTTAATCAAATAAATACTCACCAAAGTCAGCCCAACCCCCATCGATTGCAGTGGATTGAGCACTTCGCCCAAGAACAAATTGCCGAACAGCAAAGCAAAAACAGGCGTAAGAAAGGTAAGAGAACTTAAACTTGTTAAACTGCCACTGGAAGCAAAATAAAAGAATAAACCGTAGGCGATCGCACTTCCGAACACAGTAGAATAACCTAACGCCATCCAGCCGGAAAAATCGATATTCACAAACTGTTCAGACTCAGTTGCAGCCGAAATTGCCAACAGCGGCAAACCGCCCAAAATCATGTGCCAACCAGTCGCCACCACCGGGTCAACATAACGACAAACCCAGCGCACCAAAACCGTACCCACAGCCATCGACAAAGCAGCCAACAGCATCAACCATTCTCCACCCTGAAACAACTGTTCGATACCCGCAGAAACCTGCGCGTTTTCAGGATGAAAAAGCCCCAAAATCCAGCCATCGGGCAACCCGATCAAACTAATCCCAGCAACGCCAATAACTAATCCCAACCAGCCCCAAAAACCAATTTTTTCTTGAAACAGCCACAAACATAAAATCGCCACAGCTAGCGGTTGAGAATCAATCATCACCGAACCCAAGCCGGCACCGGTTCTCGCCAAACCTTCAGCTAAAAAGCCTTGAAACAAAGTAGCGTCAACCAAAGCAAACAGCGAAATCCACAGCCAAGCTTTCCAACCCTGCGGCTGTGGTTTTCCCATCAGTGCCGCCGCCAGCAGCACCAACACGCCCGCAGGTACTAGACGCACGAATGCCACAAACAGTGGCGTTGTGTGCGGCATCACCCCCTTCATCGCTACCATCGCGGTTCCCCACAGGAAAAATGGCGCAATTAGCAACAGCGGGGCAAAAGGTAGTTTTGAATCGGTAAGTTTTAGCTGCATGGCGGAGACTCCAAATAATTGATGAGATTGATTCTCGTGGGGATGATGTAGTTTTGTTAAGCAATTTTTACAATTATATATTGGTGTTGAGTTAAATGCGATCGCACAAATCTCGGCCATTATGAACAGGCAAGATGCCTGTTCCACAAAATCAAGGTGGAACAGGCATCTTGCCTGTTCCTAAATGCCACAACATCTACCCCTATGAATAAGGCACACTATAAGAAGTTAGCTACAAAAATTCGTAACATTGCCTGTACACTGCCCATGATTTGGCCATTCAAGCCCCGCTACCGCAAACAAATCGCCCGTATCGAAATCACCGGCGCCATTGCCGGAGAAACCCGTAAACGAGTCCTAGAAGCTCTCAAAACCGTTGAAGAACGCAAATTTCCCGCCTTGCTGCTGCGGATAGACAGCCCCGGCGGCACTGTGGGCGATTCCCAGGAAATTTACAGCGCGCTCAAGCGTTTGCGCGAAAAAGTCAAAATTGTTGCCAGTTTTGGCAATATTTCAGCTTCTGGCGGAGTTTACATCGGCATGGGAGCCGAACATATCGTTGCTAATCCCGGTACAATTACTGGCAGCATTGGCGTGATTATCCGGGGCAACAATCTAGAACGGCTGTTAGAAAAAGTAGGCGTTTCTTTTCAGGTGATTAAATCGGGGCCGTATAAAGATATCTTGGCATTCGATCGCGAATTGACCGATCCTGAACAGCAAATTCTGCAAGACTTGATCGACACCAGCTACCAGCAATTCGTGGAAACCGTTGCGGAAGCCCGGAACTTGGCTGTTGAGAAAGTCAAAAGTTTTGCCGACGGTCGCGTTTTTACCGGTCAGCAAGCCTTAGAATTGGGTTTGGTCGATCGACTGGGAACAGAAGAGGACGCTCGCCGCCTTGCCGCCGAACTCGCAGGCCTCGACCCGGAAAAAACCGAGTCTTGCACCCTAGAAAAACAAAAACCTTTCCTAAATCGTGTCTTGGGGAGTAGTCTGGATATATCCGGGCTTTCAGCTTACAATAATTTGCTGGAATTCGAGCTTTCTACTAGCGGTTTGCCGCTATGGATGTATCGCCCGTGATTAAATAAATTAGTCATTGGTCAGGAGTCAGTAGTCATTAGTTACTCCCTGGATGATTGGGCGATTGAAATCTGTTGACCTCAAACTCAAATGTGGCGCTTCGCCCGTCATAAGCGCTTCCCGCTGGCTTCGCCTACGAGTTCGAGGTCAAACTACACAAACGAAGTCCACTCAAGGGGGGACTAAGAAATAAACTGGGTATTTAAGCCTAATTTAGTATGACTAATGACTAATGACTAATGACTAATGACTAATGACTAATAACTAATGACTAATGACTAATGACTAATAACAAAAATATGGAGGAAATTTGCGTGGAGTGGCAAGTGCGGGGGATTCGTGGGGCAACTACTGCTAGCGAGAATTCGGTGGCAGCAATTCGAGAAGCGGTGAGAGAATTATTAGATGAATTAGAAGCAAAAAATGATATTAATCCAGAATTAATTATTAGTGCTACGTTTTCTGCTACTCGTGATTTAGATGCTGTGTTTCCGGCTGCGATCGCCCGCGAACGTCCTCATTGGTGTAATGTTCCTTTGTTGGACGTGCAGCAAATGCACGTTGAGGGTGCTTTGGAACGCTGCATCCGGTTTTTAATTCACGTCAATTGGCCGGCAAATACTGAAATTTATCATCCTTATTTGCGGGGAGCTCAAAATTTGCGCCCGGATAGGAATTTAGCGGTGGCGGTGGCTGGGGAAAAATAATAGATTCACTTTGGGCTTGATTTAAAAGTTAACTCACCATTACAGGTGGGTTTATTTTTTACGGGACTTGATACAGTACAAAACCTGCCCCGGGGATATATGCTTAAAAGCTTTTATTAGAAAAAAAACCCGGTTTCTTTGAGAAGCCGGGTTTTTTGTCATCAATCAGACGCTTTCTTGTGATGCAGCCTAATCCCTAAAAAAATGTCATATATAAAACTCCAAAAGTCCTTTTTCCCTTCCAATATTCCCAAAGTTTGAGGAGAACCTTTCTCATCCAACAGCGGCTTCACAGCCTCATAAGCAGGCTTGTAATTGTACCAAGGAATAGAAGGCCACAAGTGATGAATCAGATGATAATTCTGCCCCAAAATCAAGATATTTAGAATAGGACTAGGATATACTCTGGCATTTTTCCAGCGATCGCGCTCGTGAAACGGACGGTGCGGCAAATAATCAAAAAATAACCCCAAGGCCAACCCCACCACCAAAGCAGGAGAAAACCAAAAATTCAGCACGTAACCTAAATGATCGTACTGAATGGCAATATACACCACCGCTACGACAAACAAACGGCTGAGAAACCATTCCAAGAGTTCGTATTTCCGCCACAGTTTGCGCTTAAAAAAGAAAATCTCGTGGTAAAAAAACCTCGCAGCAATCAACCACAAAGGCCCGCCAGTCGAAACATAATGGTCTGGATCGTTATCTGGGTCATTAACGTGGGCGTGATGCTGCATATGTACCCGCGTAAACACCGGGAAAGCAAAACCCAACATCAGCGCGCTACCGTGTCCCAAAATAGCATTAACTGTGCGATCGCGATGAGCCGCATTATGAGACGCATCGTGAATCACAGTTCCAGCCATGTGCAAAGCCAACACGTTCAGCGAAAAACAGCACCATTGGGGCCATTCCCAATACCAGAAACCCAAGTAAGAAATCACGATAATCGCTACTGCACTCAAAAACAGCAGTAGTGTCGGATTAAAGTCACCGGGAGGACTCAGAAACTCTTTCGGCACTGTCAGCGGCCGTCCTGCCTCCGACATTTTTGTTAAGACTCCTTAATATTTCACACTTGCGTAGTATAAGATACAAGCCGGACAATAGTAAAGTTTTGTCAGGAACCTCAGCCTCAAGGCATGAAAGAACAGAGTTCGATCGCCAGAAACTAGCCTCTGCACAAACAGGAAAATATTGATGTTGTGCAAGGATACCAGTGCTAAATTAGCCAAAATAGTTCAGCAGACTACATAAAATCAATGGGTATGTCTGTATTTATGTCAAGCCTGAAAGCGAAAAATTTGCAAAAAAGAGCGCTCCCGAAGAAAAAATTACCGATCGGTAAAAAGTCAGATATTCTATATATTGTTCAATACCTGCTTTTTTGACGACTATCAAAATTTTTAAGACTTGAGACTAGCGTCATTGCTTGTAGTGCAAAAATGAAACGTTAGCCGAAATTTACACAAGAAATCCACCTGCCTCCCCAGAACACCGCTGATGCAATTGCCAAAAGCCCTACGCCGGACTAAAATCGTCGCCACCATTGGCCCAGCAACCTCGGACCCACAAGTGCTGCGCCAGCTCATAGAAGCAGGTGCCACAACTTTGCGACTCAACTTTTCCCACGGAACAGAAGAAGACCACCAGCGCAGCATTCGCTTAATCCGGCAAACATCCTTTGAACTCAACCAGCCGGTTGCCATCCTCCAAGACCTCCAAGGCCCAAAAATTCGTTTAGGGCGCTTTGAGACAGGCTCTATAGTTGTCAAAAACGGCGATCCTTTCATTCTCACCAGTCGCCAAGTTCCCGGCACCGAGCTCATTTCTTCCGTCACCTACGACCCCCTAGCAGACGAAGTTCCAGAGGGAGCAGTAATTCTGCTCGACGACGGCAAAGTGGAAATGCTGGTCGAAAAAGTAGACCGCGGGGCGCGGGAATTGTACTGCCGCGTCGTAGTCGGGGGGCCGCTTTCCAACAACAAAGGCGTGAATTTTCCAGGAGTTTACCTCTCAATTAAAGCGCTGACTGATAAAGACCGCAAAGATTTAATGTTCGGCCTCGACCAAGGTGTCGATTGGGTAGCCCTGAGCTTTGTGCGGAATCCCCAAGATGTGCTCGAAATTAAAGAGCTGATTGCCAGTGCGGGCAAGCAAGTACCGGTGATTGCCAAGATCGAAAAGCACGAGGCGATCGAACAAATGGAGGAAATTCTCACCCTTTGCAACGGGGTGATGGTCGCCCGCGGCGATTTGGGAGTGGAACTACCCGCCGAAGATGTGCCGATTTTGCAAAAGCGGCTGATTGCTACCTCCAACCGCCTGGGTATTCCGGTAATTACCGCTACCCAGATGCTCGACAGCATGGTCAACAATCCCCGTCCCACCCGCGCCGAGATTTCCGACGTGGCAAACGCGATTCTTGACGGAACTGATGCCGTGATGCTCTCGAATGAAACTGCTGTCGGCAAGTTTCCCGTCGAAGCGGTGGCGACGATGGCGAGAATTGCGGTGCGGATGGAGAGGGAAGGAATTAAACGGAATATTAGGAATGTAGAAGATATTGGTCGATCGATCCCCAACGGTATCAGCCAAGCAGTCAGCCAAATCTCCGAACAATTGAACGCGGCGGCCATCATGACGCTGACCAAAACCGGCGCCACAGCCCGAAATGTCTCGAAATTCCGACCCAAAACTCCGATTTTGGCAGTTACTCCTCACGTAGACGTAGCCAGACAACTGCAATTAGTATGGGGAGTAAAACCTTTGCTGGTGTTGGATTTGCCCTCCACCGGCCAGACATTTCACTCTGCCATGACAGTCGCCCAGGAAAAAGAGTTAGTGTGCGACGGAGATTTAGTGGTGATGACCGCCGGTACTCTGCAAGGGGTTGCGGGATCGACGGATTTGATCAAAGTTGAGGTAGTGACAGCAGTTTTAGGCAAAGGCACCGGTGTCGGTTTGGGATCGGTGAGTGGCATGGCTAGGGTTGCTCGCACTGCTGCGGATGTAGGCAATTTCCACGCAGGAGAAATTTTGGTAGTGGAACACACAAGCGTCGCTTTTGTGGAGATGATTCGGAAAGCCGCAGGTGTGGTGACGGAGGAGGACAGTTTGACTTCTCACGCGGCGATTATCGGTTTGCGCTTGGGCGTGCCGGTGATGGTGGGCGTGAAGAATGCCACGCGGGTAATTCGGGACGGAACTATGCTGACGCTGGATATGCAGCGGGGTTTGGTTTATTCCGGGGCCAGAGGCGGCTCAACTGACACGGAAGTGACCGTTTAACTGTTTGTGAGCTAGGGGTTGTGGAGTTTTGAATTAAATTCTACAACTCCTTGCTTTTTTCGCTATATTTGTGCTATAATTCAAAATTGTCTGTGCCGATGTAGCTCAGGGGTAGAGTATTCGATTCGTAATCGAACGGTCGTGGGTTCAAATCCCACCATCGGCTTGGAGTTTCAGCGATTTTTGATTTTAGGATTTGTGAGAATGTAGCAAATCTGTAGCAAAACGCAGTTTAACTGCTCAAAAATGCTCTCGGCAAAGTAGCCGAGAGCATTTTTATTTGCCCTAAATCCTTGTGTGGTGGAGATTGTGAATTTTTTCAATCATATCGTTTCCGGTTGCATCGGTATTGTTCAAATGTCCAAACAGTCAGTTGTCATATCAATTCCGGTTGTATCGGAATGATGAAACCGCAGAGGACACAGAGAAAGGGAAGAGAGAGATGAATAATTCCGATGCCAACGGATTTGATATCATATTATTTCCGGTTTCATTGGAATAATAAAATCGACTCAACATTTAACACTCAACAATTCAGTTTTTCGACCACTCCTTCTACAGTCAACAGTCAACAGTCAACAGTCAACAGTCAACAGAGGACTTACATTCCTGACTACAAACCTGACATCGTATTAGTTCGGGGGCCGGGGGATGCGAAAACTCAGGGGACTGAGGATTTGATTGAGAGTTCGCAGTTGTTCAGCAGTACCCAAACAAATCAGCATATCTCCTCCTTCGATCGCAGTTTCTCCGGTAGGCCCGACAATCAAAGTCCCGCCAGCGCGCCGCACTGCTAAAACCAAGGCCCCCGATTGCGATCGCAACTTGGCATTTCTCAAAGTTTCCCCAACGTAGACACAACTATTGGGATCGACCAAAAATTCTTCCATGTAAAAAGAACTGTCGGTACCAGTCAAAACACCGTCTAAAAAATCCATAACTTGAGGCCGCAAAGCCGCCGCCGCCATGCGCTTTCCGCCGGTAATGTAGGGGGATACGACGGCATCGGCGCCGCCCCGCTGCAACTTCTTTACCGCTTCTTCTGTGGTGGCGCGGGCGATCGCCCGTACCTTCGGATTCAGAGTTTTCGCTGACATGACAGTGTATAAATTCTCGGCATCCGAAGGCAAAGCTGCTACTATGCAAATTGCGCGATCGATGCCTACATTTACCAAAGTTTCGTCCAAAGTCGCGTCTCCTTGCACAGCCGTGTACCCCAGCGCCAAAGCTGCCTCAACCGACTGTATCGCCGAATCTATCACCACAAAAGAGATATATTCGGCCTGAAATTCCAAGGCAATTTGGCGGCCAGTGCGCCCAAAACCGCAGAGAATGTAATGCCCGATCAAAGAATCTACCAATCGTCGCTGCTGCCTAATTCTTGCTCCTTCTTGAAAATATCCTTCAATCAGCGCTTCTGTAAAGCGGTTGACGATGAAACCAATCACAATCACACCCATCAAAATCAGGCATATAGTAAACATTCGCCCGCGTTGACCGAGGGGCTGAAGTTCACCGTAGCCCACAGTTGCTAGGGTAAATACTGTCATGTAAGCGGCATCTAGCAAAGACCATTTTTCCACCTGCCAATACCAGAGAGTACCCGTGCAGAAAATGCCGCCCAGGGCGATGACTCCGCCCGTTAAGTCTTTTTGCAGGCGCTGGTACTTTTGCTCCAGAGTTGAATACACCGATCGGGCTGACCTATTACCTATTACCTGCTACCAATTTTAACGATATCAGCCCTAGACGCATGGGCGGTCAATCGATTTTAGATTTTAGATTTTAGATTTTAGATTGACTTGCGCGAGATGCGGGGGCTTGAGGATTTTCGATTTGACATTTTGGATTGATTCCACGGATAAATCACGTGGCGGGTACCACCTTTGAAAATCTTGGTCAAAAAGCCAGTTTCTGCCTAGATACTTTGCTGCAAAACTCAACATTTTGACCGAAAGCCTCCAGGATAAAAGCCACCGAATTTATCCGTATGGTCAATGCTTCAATTCTTTAATCTCAATTCTAAAATCTAAAATTTAAAATCTAAAATCTAAAATCGATTGACCCGGTTTTTTTTGCGTGAGTTCCGACTGAGTTCCAATCCCATCGCAGAGGTGGCGATTGTTTTGATTGGCGATCGGATTTGTCTGCAAATAATTGCGGGCTCCATTACAACCCTGCTGCAATAAATCGTCAAGATTAAAATTCCACAGCATCACCGTACCGTCAGCACTAGCACTAGCGATCGCTTTGCCGTCTGGACTAAAACTCGCACTCCAAACAGCATCCTTGTTACCTTTTAAAGTTTTGAGCAATGTACCGTCAATGTTCCACAGCCTCAGCATTTTGTCTGTGCTTGCAGATAGCAAAATTTGACTGTCGGGACTAAAGCTAATACTTGTCACTCCACTTGTATGCTTTAAAATACTTAGCGGTGTGCCGTCTTTGCTCCAAATTGTCGCAGTTCCTCCAGCACTTGCAGCCGCCAGCATTGCTCCATCGGGACTGAAAGTTACACTCATAATTTTATCACTTTCCATCTGTAAAGTTCTGAGCAATTTGATATCGGTGCTGGCTTCGATTGACTGCTGTTTTTGTAACTTTTCCATAACCTTTCTCAAGCTCCAAAGTTTAATAGTGCCATCTGTACCAGCCGCAGCAATTATCTGACCGTCTGGGCTAAAATTTGCGCTGATTATCCAACCTCGATCCACTTTTAAACTTAAGAATTCTTCACCGTTTATTTTCCATAGTTTAACTGTTCCATCGGTACTTGCTGAAGCAATAATTTTACCATCTGGACTAAAAGAAACGCTTGTTATTTGACCGCTTTGTCCTTTGATATCATGAATTAACTTGCCATCTTTTTGCCAAATTTTGAGAGTTTTGTCGTTGCTGGCAGAGACAATCATCTGACCGCTCGGACTGAAAATTGCCCTAATAATTTTATCAGTATGCCCTGTTAATGTTGCTTGCAAAGTTCCATTAGTTTGCCAAAGCTTGATATAATTATCATCGGTAGCAGTCACAATTGTTTGACTGTCGGGACTGAAAATCGCGAAAGCAAGGGTACTCGCTTGAGTCTGCAAGCGGCGGCGTTCCCGAAAGTTGTAAACTGCCTGTTCGAGGGCGATCGCCACTCGCATCTGAATATCTGAGCTGACTCCGAGCGATCGTTTCATTTCTGTAACAGCTCGAATGCTTTCTAGCAAAGCTTCTTCTTTCTTATCCGCAGCAAATAGGGTTTCTGATAGCAAACTGAGAGTGAGGATTTTGTTGTTTCTTTCTTCGATTGACGGTTTAACCCAAAAAGTTACTATCAGGATTGATATTAATATGACTGCGGCTCCTGTAACTGTTTGCACTCTCAGTTGTTGCTCGCGCCAAAGTTTAACTGCAATCGCTTTTTTCTGCTTTTGTGCTTCGCTTAGTTCCTCTAGTAACTTTTTTTCGCGGCGCAGTTGTTCCATTTCAGCTTGAGTTTGTTTTTCGCGATCGCGCAATTTGGCAAATTCCGCTTCTTGACTCGCACCTAAAAATTGATAATCTTGGGTGTTCAAGCTTTTATTTGCCGCCCACTGTCTGGCATCTTCCAGTGATTGACCGCGCAACAAGCG
Organism: Microcoleus sp. S36b_A4; assembly: GCF_036700645.1. NCBI lineage: Bacteria > Bacillati > Cyanobacteriota > Cyanophyceae > Oscillatoriales > Microcoleaceae > Microcoleus > Microcoleus sp. S36b_A4. Next base: position 49,239 of record NZ_JAUBPI010000036.1, read on the forward strand.
AGATTCGTCTTGACAATTTGTAGCTATCCATGCTGTTAGGGATTCAGCATAGGGGCGCAAGTCGCCGAGTGCTTTTTCTACCCAGTTATGGCTGAATATAGCTGCGTAAATGCGGTTGGATACGGTTAATTTCCCGGCTCGTTTTACTACTAATCCGCTCAGCCGCAATTCTGTTTGTTCGGGAGTATCATCCGCCCAGATTCCCCCTACCAGGGCGGGCACGGGGGCACAGCCCCTACAATCGGGGAGTTCTGAAAGTGGCAATATTTTTTGATATAGTCCTAATAACCTACTGGCGCGGTGCGGACTTCTGAGAAGGCGATCGCGAATTGTTTTGATGTGTACCGGTTCATCGGATGATTCCCAATTATCAATAATATGAGATTGCACGATCTCGCTAATTAATAATTGATTTGTACGAAAATTTTTAGTTTTGCTTTCATCCGTTGAGTATGATATAATAGAAGCCGAAGCTAAGCTTTTTACATGGTGCAAAATCAGCTTGCAAAGCTTTTGAGTCAGAAATGGCTGCCCTCCCGTCCAGTCCAAAATCTCTTTTAAAACCTCTTGAGGATTCTCTACTTTTCCCTCAAATCCCTTTGCTAAAGGCAGAGCTTCTTGTAAGTTAAAACCGTGCAATTCAATAGCTAACCCGATATTAAATGGCGTGCGAGTTGCATCGCTAATTAAATCCGATGGGGTAGCTACTCCCAGCAAAGCAAATGTAATGCGCTGGTATTCTGAATTGTGAGCCCGTTTATTGTAGCAACATCTAATTAATGCAAAGAAATCGTCTAGCGGTTCTTGGAAACTCAGAACGCTATCAATTTCATCAATAAAAATGACCAGGTTTTGAGAAATTTTGACCAGCAGCAATTCTTCAATTAACTCTCCTAAGCGCTGCACCGGCGACATCAACTCTCTCTCCCGCCACCAAGCCATAAACTCGACTGGGTTAAACAGGTTGAAGCTGCACAATAGCTTGTAAGCGACGCCGCCGTACCACTTATCTAGAGAGACTTGCTGGTTGCCAATGTCCGAAAGGTCGATCGTAGCACAGGCAATGCCATCAGCCGAGAGTTTTTGTACAGTTCGCACCAGCAAACTGGATTTGCCCATTTGTCGGGAATTGAGTACGTAACAAAACTCTCCAGCTTTGAGGGCTTGATAAAGTTCTGAGTCAGCTTGTCGCACTACATAAGTAGGTGCATTTTGCGGGAGACTGCCGCCGATTTGATATTGGTAATCGACTGTCATGATCTAGCCCCTAGTCATAAGTTTGTCTCAGTTCTGTGGTGCCTGTAGCACAAGCAATTTTACCATTTTGATAAGTTGGTTCTGGTGGTTTAATTGTACCAGCAGAATCAGCTCCGCACAATATAGATGTGGTCATTTTTTTATTTTTAGAAGCATTTGACTCACCTTTGAGAGCAGGAATTATAAAAACTCCACCGACACAGCTTTTAAGATTTTTATGCTTTGAGACTCCATAATTAAATGTTGCTTTTTTTGTTGTATGGTGCGAATATTTGTAATTTTCTGTCTCGGTTTTAATAATGCGAATTTTTAAAGCCTTAACAGAAGTGCTAAAAACACTTTTTTCGGCAAAATACGCTTGCTGACGTTTGTTGATTAAGCTAATATAATCTCTGGGTTCCCATTGCTTTTTGTTCCTAAGCTTAACCTGAAAGGATGGCACAGCTACCGAAGCTAATACTCCAATCACCACTAAACATCCACCAACATTCGATGCAAGGCTAGCTGATTTATAATTTCGTTGACTCATTGTTTTGTACCCTCTCTGTTTGTTGTAAGAACTTTAGTTCGGTAAATCTTAAGTGAATGCCGATTTGATATTGGTAATCGACTGTCGTTATATTGCCTCTATTCATAAGTTTGTCTCAGTTCTATGGTGCCTGTAGCACAAGCAATTTTACCATTTTGATAAGTTGGTTCTGGTGGTTTAATTGTACCAGCAGAATCAGCTCGGCACAATATAGATGTGGTTGTTATTAGATTTTTAGAAGAATATGACTCAACTTTTGTAGCAGGAATTACAAAGACTCCCCCGACATAGCTTTTAAGGTCTTTTTGCTTTGATATCCCATAATTAAATGTTGCTTTTTTTGTTGTATGGTGGGAATATTTGTAATTTTCTGTCTCGGTTTTAATAATGCGAATTTTTAAAGCCTTAACAGAAGTGCTAAAAACACTTTTTTCGGCAAAATACGCTTGCTGACGTTTGTTGATTAAGCTAATATAATCTTTGGGTTCCGATTGCTTGTTGATCCTAAGCTTAGCCTGAAAGGATGGCAGAGCTACCGAAGCTAATACTCCAATCAACATTAAAAACACTAAGTATCCACCAACATTCGATGCAAGGCTAGCTGATTTAGAACTTGGTTGACTCATAGTTTTGTATCCTCCCTGTTTGTAGTAAAGAATTTAGTCAGGTAAATCTCAATTAAAAGCCGATTTAATCTTGTAATCGACTGTCATTATATTGCGTATAGTTAGTTTGGTGAGACCATTGGTCTTGTGCCTTTACCGCAAGCAGTTTTACCATTTTCATAGGTGGGTTCCGCTGGTTGAATGCTACCGGGAAAATCAGCTTCGCAGAATATAAACGTTGTAGTTATTTCCTCTTTGGTAGCATTGGGAACAAAGTTTTTTGGCGGAACAATAAAAACACCGCCGACATAACTTTTTAATTCGTTTTCCTTTGCTACTGCATAATTAAATGCTGCTTTCTTAGTGGCGCGAATTGAATACTTGAAAACTTTTGTCTCTGTTTTAAGGCCAATTCCCAAAGCCTTAACAGAACTGGAAAAAGCATTTTTTTCGGCAAAATAGGCTTGCTGACCTCGGCTCATTGATCTAACATACTGTATCCCTTCCATTTTCTTATATTTACAGCCCTTGCAACCACCCAGAAATGATGGCAGAGCGATCGCGCCAATTACTACAATGCCCATTAAAAGCAATAAGCATCCGCAACCATTAGGTGAAAGGCTAGCTGATTTAGAATCTTGTTGACTCATAGTTTTGTACCCTCCCTGTTTGTAGTAAAGACTTTACTCCGGTAAATCTCAAGTGAATGCCGATTTGATATTGGTAATCGACTGTCATTATCTTGCGTATAGTTAGATTATCTGGTCACTTGTCTTGTGCCTTGCCCACAAGCAAGTTTACCGTTTTCATAGGTGGGTTCCGCTGGTTTAATTGTACCGGGAGAATCAGCTTGGCAGAATATGGATATTGTTGTTATTCCATCTTTAGCAGCATTTGGCTCAACTTCTTTAACAGGAACTAGAAAGACACCGCCGACATAACTCTTAAGTTGTGGTTGCTTGGAGACTCCATAATTAAAAGCAGTTTGCTTTGTGGCGCGAACTGAATACTTGTAATTTGTTGTCTCCGTTTTTATCCCAAGTTCCAAAGCATTAACAGAAGTGGCAAAAGCACTTTTTTCAGCAAAGTGAGCTTGCTGCGCCTTGTTCATTGAGCTACCATACTGTTTTGCTTCTGACTGCTTGCTTCTATTGGTATTATTTAGATAAAATGGCAGAGCTATCCCATTCATTACTCCAATACCGGTTATAAGTAATAAGCATCCGCAACCGCGACAAGCTGCATTGCGAACTATTGATTCTTGATTTGTAGTCATGGTGTTGTCTCCTTAAATGGTATATACAAGGTGAATTAAAGTCGGCGAGGCCGAGCCTCTGGATCTGCGTTACCAGGCAGAGCCTGGTAACGAGGAAAAGGAGGAAATACTAATCTTTAAGCTCGCAGCTTTTGTACTTCTTTCCGGTCAAGGGATGTGGGCTGAATCACTTTACTGCCGATCGCAAAATCGCGCAATTCCACTCTCGTAAACTTCACCCCCCAAGGATCTGTCGTTGTATCCAACTCTTCCACTAAAGCATTATTAATCTCATGTCGAGCCGTGTAGAGTTCCTCAACAGATAATTTAGCAAGGTGAGTCCGAATTGAAAGAATCAGCATATTTAACATCGCTTCCTTGAGATTCTGCACTTTGTAGGAAGCTTTTTCTAAGTCAATGATTCGCCAGTACACAATAAAATCAACGGTGATAGCCACGCGATCGCGCGTTGTGCATTCTTGCGGTGGCAAGTTTAAAATTTGCTCGCGCAGAGTTTGTTTATAGGCGACTGTTTCGACAAAGGGAATCAAAAATGTTATACCCGGTTCGAGCTTTTTTCGATCATACTTTCCGAAAATTTCAACTAATGCCTCATCTCCTTGACGGACAATTTTTACGCTGTTGGCTAAGGATACTCCGGTGATGGCAAACAATACCGTCAAAAAATACTGATACATAGTGAATCTCCTGGTAAATAGTTGACAGTTGACAGTTGACAGTTGACAGTTGATAGTGATTTCTTAGTCTCTTAGAGGGACTTTGTTTGGCAAGAAGCGATTCAACTCGCCGAGTTATAAAAGAGCTAACTCAGATTTAGCTGTTGATATGAATTAATCTGTCAGGTACAACAATCAGCGTGTTTCCTTCGCGGCGCAAAACGTAAACTTTTTGTCTGGGTGCGATCGCCCCTTGGGAATCTTCATTACGGGCTTTCCACGAAGCCCCTTCATAGATCACCATTCCGGTTTCTCCGGGGAAAATTTCGGAGATAGTTGTCGCTTCCGTTGCTTCGGGAATGACAAACTTTTTGCGAACAATGAAAATCGGTCTAATCCAGATGCTCAGCGCGAGGGCTATCCCCATCCAGTAGAAGATTTGCCAGTCAAAATCTTCATACATTATGTTCGCCCAACTAAACTGAAATGCTACAGATCCTCTCCACAAAATAAAGGCTTCAATTAAAGCCGAAGCTCCCATCATTAGCAGGTAAAATCTGTATTTTTGGGGCTGAGTTTTGATAATTAATAGCTCCATCGCACTAAGCACAACTCCGATCAGCAACCAGAATAGGGGCGGGGTGAAGGCGAAACCTGGTTGATTAGTGGCTGACGCCAGCGACCAAATTAGGATAGAATACACAATGCTTTTACCTCGTTTTGATGGGATTCAACCTTGTTATTTCTAATCTAATCAGGTGGCTATTTGAGTTGGCGACTGAGTTATTTGAAAAATCATCGACTTTTCATCGACTTTTCATCGACTTTAGGTACGGTTGGCATTTATGATGGTTTCAGTGTTTTGATTGTGATAAGCAATGCCACGATCGCTAAGGGTGCGCGAAGAGTGCATTCGCGCAGTTAAATCCTGTCTCCTGAGAAATGGCTTCCCCAGTCAGAAAATCCTGGCTGAGGATTTAGGGATGGCGCAATCTACTGTCAGCCATTTTCTGAATGGCAAACCTGTGGATTATGCCAATTTCATCGAAATTTGTCGCGGATTGGGGCAGGAATGGCGCGATATAGCCGATTTTGAGGCGAATTCAGAGCCAAAGGAGGTAGTGCTGGTGAGGGCAAAAGTGGCGATCGTCTTCGAGGGCTTAGCCAACGGGCGTTGGCGAAGCCCTCGAAGAGGATCGACCTCACACAAAACCCTTTCCCAGCAGTTACACCAAGCTTTGAGTGCGGGAGGCCACGAAGTCTTTTTTATTAACAACAGCAGCGAGTCAGGCTCATATTTAAAGCGTTGCGATTATTTGCTGTTGCTGATTTCAGAAGAATCGGCCGCTAGCGAAATGGTATTGGAACAAGTACAGCTAGCCAAAGAATTGCACAATATTAATGCTCAAAAGCCCGCAATTTTACCGATTTTTATTGAATTAAATACACCGCTTTCCTTTGATTTACTGAGCTATTTAGCCGGAATTCAGCCCTGGCTGTGGCGCGGTGCTGGCGACTCCTACAAGTTATTATCAGAAATTTTAACTATCATCAAAGAAGGTCGCACATCGTTAACTGCCGACAATGAATTAGCTGTAGAATGGAACGCAATTCATAGCACTAAACAGTCAATAATTCAACCCCTGCCAGCAGCACCGCCAGAATTGCCGGGAGGACAAGTTGAAATAGCTTCTTGTTTTTATATCGATCGCCCTCCGATCGAATCCCGCTGTTACGAGACGATCGCCCAACCGGGAGCGCTAATCCGCATAAAAGCACCCAGACAAATGGGCAAAACTTCCTTAATGGCGAGAATTTTGCATCATGCAGAAGTGCAAGGTTCTCGCACGGTAGCGCTGAGTTTTCAGCTAGCCAATAGGAAAATATTCGCTAATTCCGATACATTTTTGCAGTGGTTTTGTGCTAGCATCGGTCAAGAGTTAGGAATGCTGGAGCAGTTGCCCAAGTGTTGGGAATTAGCCGATTTGATTGGCAGCAATCAGTGCTGCAAGGCTTATTTTGAACAGTATTTGCTTTCAGAATCCTCACAACCTCTGACGTTAGGGTTGGATGAGAGCGATCGCCTGTTTGAATCACCGGAAATTGCCGACGACTTTTTTGGGTTATTGCGCGCTTTACACGAAGAAGCAAAACGGCGCGATATTTGGAAAAAGTTTCGCTTGATTGTGGTGCATTCTACGGAAGTATATATTCCGCTGGATGTGAATAAATCGCCGTTTAATGTGGGTTTGCCGATTGAATTGCCAGAGTTTAATTCCCAGCAAGTGCAAGACTTAGCAAAGCGGCACGGATTGAATTGGAGCGGGAATGAAGTTCCAGAATTGATGGGGTTAGTGGGCGGAAATCCTTATTTAGTGCGACTAGGAATGTATCATATTTCGCGTCAAGATGTGACTTTAGAGCGGTTAGTGAAAGAATCTGCAACAGAAGCGGGAATTTATAGCGATCATTTGCGGCGGCATTTATGGAATTTAGAGAAATATTCGGAATTAATGGAGGCGATGAGAGAGGTTGTGAGTGTTTCTCAGCCAGTTAGATTGAGGTCAGAATTGGGGTTTAAGTTAAATAGTATGGGGTTGGTGAAATTGGATGGAAATCATTGCATTCCGAGATGTCGGTTGTATCAGAAGTATTTTGGCGATCGCCTAGGTTGATAGTTATACGTTGTACCAGTCTCAAGAAGGGGCAAGATGCCCGTTCCACAAGAAGATTGAGTTTTTAAGAAGGGGCAAGATGCCCATTCCGCAAGAAAATGGAGTTTTTCAAGAAGGGGCAAGATGCCCATTCCACAAGAAGGTTGAGTTTTTAAGAAGGGGCAAGATGCCCATTCCACAAGAAAAGAGAGTTTTTGAAGAAGGGGCATCTTGCCAGTTTCTAAACAGGTGATTGAGAAGGAAGCTTGATATAAGTTAATACCAGTTTCCATAAACGTTGCTACCTTTACTCACAAGTTGAAAAGGGTATGAGACGGTAGCGGTTAAATCTCTATCAATGGAAGGGTGTATACGGCTGACAGATTCGCTATCTTGAAAGTAATTAGCCAGAATCATCAGCAATCTGCAACGGTTGGCTGTTTGGGCAGGCAGCACAATAATCAAAGTCATAACATAAGTTGATTCCATGCAAAACACGGCAGATTTACTCCCCAAAATAGACTCGCCGAGTCTTCCCAAAAAGCAACCCGCACCCCCAAATTACGAAGCAGCCGATCGGCAATTTGTCAATTTGCTAGAAGTCGAGGATTTAGACAAGACGGTGGCGACAAAACCGTTACTTGTCAGCGATTTTGAAAGCGCAATCGCCTATGCAATTCAAGCAGCTTACCAACAGGAACCGGGCGATGAGGCCGCTCACCGCTTCTTGCAGCGCGTGCTTTACCGCATCAACCGCCTCAACTTGTTTTGGTACGATGATTTGCGCCGCTACAACAACGAACGATCGCACTATTTGCGTTCTGTGCGCGATCGCATTGAGGAACCTTGGCAGCAGTGGGAAATCGCGCAAATCGACGTTGCAGCGCTGCAAAAATTGCCGGATGTCAAGCAAGCTCTGCGCGATCGCGCAGCCGCCGATGTCGATCCTCCGCTAACTGAGCTCGATCGCTACCAGCGGGAACAGATGACTGAAGAGGGATACAAACACCTGCTGGCGATCGCCTCCTTCGATGGTTTAGTGGAAGCCAGCCGTGTTTCTCGCATCATCGGCGGTGCCGGCAACGAAATTCAGTGCACCCTTACGCGAGTGCTGATCGAAGAATACGGCGGCGGTCGCCTCCCGCGCAAGCATTCGACCTTTTTTGCTCAAATGCTGGCAGAATTCGGGATGAGTACGGAACCGGAAGCGTACTTCGATTTAGTGCCTTGGGAAGTGCTCGCAAGTATTAATCACAACTTTCTGCTGACGGAACGCAAGCGCCATTTTCTGCGCTACAACGGCGGACTCACTTATTTTGAGGTGGCCGGGCCTGTCGCTTACCGCAATTATCTAGCCGCCGCCCAGCGTCTGGGCCTCTCGCAAGCTGCGATGGGTTATTGGGAACTCCACATCAAAGAAGATGAACGTCACGGCCGATGGATGTTGGATGAAGTGGCGATCCCGCTGGTTGATAGATACCCGCAGGAGGCTTGGGAGCTGGTGTTGGGGTACGATCAGGAGAAGTCGATCGGCGATCGGGCTGCTGCTGCTGTGGTGCGATCGATCCAAGCTGCAGAACGGAATTAACAGCTATTTAGGGTGCATAAGTCTTGGATGCACCCTAGATCTTGCACCTTTCTCAATAAGCCTTTGAGGAACAGGCTGTCCGGCCTGTTCCACAAAGAGTGTATTTCTTGTGTAACAGGCCGGACAGCCTGTTGCTGACAATGGTGGAACACGCAAGATGCACCTGCGAGCGCTGTATTTCACAATGCTGTCATTAACTGAATGAGCTCGATCGACAAATCTCTTTGCGACTTTTGGTGCTTCTTAAAGAAAACTCCAGCCAGCAAATAGATGTTTTCCGTATAAAAAGCCATTCCCTGTTCTCTGAGAGTGGCGATCGCGCTTTTCACTTTGGGTTCCGAACTATAATAGCCAAAAGTTAAAGGTGCAATTTCAAAATTCGCAACCGAGTAGCCTCGATCCAAGGCATAATCGATCAAACCCACAGGATTAGAATAGCTAGAAACCATCAGCAAAACTTCATCGCTGCCCAAAGATAAAAGTTTCTTAGCAATTGTACAACCATCATTCCCGCCGTGCAACAGTGGTTGGTAGATTTTATCATCTACCGCAGGCAAGTAAGGCGGATTTGAGATGACACAATCCGCCGACTCGTATAAAGGCGAATCAAAAAAAGAGCAATTGTTGACTGTGTATTTTTCGCTGAGTTGATATTCCTTAATTTGAGACTGAGCAATTTTCCAAGCTACATTATTTAGCTCAAATCCCTGTATTGTCCCATCAAAATCACTTCTCAGCAAAGACTTAATAACTGGACTTCCCTCTCCTGAACCAAACTCTACGATAAGTCGAGAATTGTCACTAGCATTTAACACTAAACTTTCCAAGCAGTGCGCGTAAAAATCCGATTCTTCCGGGCAGTGGAATACCTGTTTCAGAGGATGGGATGAAGTGAGCATAAATTCGGTAACAAAGTTGACTATTTTTAAAATATCGAATAAGTAATATTCCAGCCATCTGTCGCAAGAGCTATTTTATCAACTTGTACAATCTATCTCTTCCTGTTATACCGGGTGGGCTCAAATAACTATTACTGCCGACAGATTATCCAATTAACTAGATTAATCCGATTGACAGATTGCAATTAGAGCGATTACTGGTGAGATAGTACCTAAGCAAATAATTGTAAATTTTAATAGTGTCAGATATGACCTTTTTTAATTATTCAGTTCCCCCTCTGCGCCGGAAACAGCTTAACATCGAGCTTCAGGATTTAGAAGGGCTTTGGCAGGTTCAGTTTCCCCTTGGCAAAGATCGATTTTATTCACAATTTTACACTTGTCTCGATCGAACTTGCTTGCTGTGGAGCTTGCTGTTAATACCCATCTTCGGCACAGCACAATTTTTTTCGGTGAGTTGGATGCTGCAAGCCGGTTTGTGGTCAGCGCTCAGCCTCGTAGGTACAGCAGCAATGGTAAGCATGACATACTCTTGGGTTAAAATAGAACGCCTGATTTGGGTGCTTTACGGTTGGGTAATACTAATGTTATTAGGATTGTTGCTGACAGATTTAGCAATTTTTCTCAGTTGGGGAAAAGTGTTGGCGAATCTCTGTCCGCTGTGGTTGGGAATGAGCGGGATAGGGTATTTAGGGACGGGACTTGCAGTGCGATCGCGCGCGCTTTTAGCTGCAAGTTTATTTCACCTGTTGGGGATTTTGATTTTGCCTTACACGGGCGGTTGGTCTTTCCTATTTACGGGAGTCGTAATGGTATTTAGCTTGCTGGTTTTAGCCGAATTGCAATGGGATATGCGCCAGCCTATTAACAGGCTACATTAACGGGTGTTCCGCCGCGATTCCCACAGCTATCAACCTCAAGCATTAACCACAACTGATGAGTACATTCCTAATGACGGAGGATATCACGCCCGCTAGAATAACGTCACTGCAATTTGTGGGTAGTGAGGACTTTTGGTTCTCCTCAAAATTTGAGGAATGAAGTCCTCACTAAACAACGGATCGGGGTTATTTTAGCGGACACGATAGAAGTGATGGCTGATAACTAATTGCCACCAGACTGTACAGATTTGCGGGTTTGGTTAGTATCGTCGCCCTTGTGATGCCACGTGCCACCTTCGCCTTGAACGTATTCAGATTTTACGCTGTTCCAAGCAACGCTAGTAGCACCATCGGCGCTCATTCCATCTTCACTAGCGCTCTTAAAAGCCGCCTGAAAAATTTGTTTCGCTCCTTGGGGGAGTTCTTGTGCTTCTGAAGGTAAGGTATCAAATTGTTGTTCTGGCATAATGACCTCTAATTATTAAACATAAATTTAATCTTATATACTAGAACCCACTACTTTCCTCTCTCTAAAAGCAAGTTTAAGATTGCATTCTTATCAGTCCGAAGACAGATGTAATATTAAAGTTTTTGTAAAAACTAATACAACTTGATTGCCGTTCCTGGTTCAGCCGGATTTGGCTAATTTCCCTCCTCCAACAGCCATTAATCTGACTTCGGTTTTTTCACCTGCGAACTTAGAAAATACGTCAGCGCAGCGATTACTAAAGCGATACCTGCTCCCAAGGGAAGGATGTTCGTCCCGCCATTCCACCGAACTACCTCCGAGAGAAACAATACACTCAACACTACTACAATGACGCTGGTGAGTTTGCTTTTCAGGTCGTCGATAGTGTGAATTTCCAGCCAGATGGGTACTTTGATGCGCTCGTCAATAAACAACTCGTAAAGTCCGAGTGCAGTAATGTAAAATACTGTGGCGAGGAGAAACAAATCTACAACTTCGATGCCAGACAGAATCAGTTGTTTGGAGTTTTCGCTGGAAACCGGTACTGTAACTGTGTGGCCGATGGTAATGACGGTTTCCAGGGCACCGTAGATCAAAAGCGTCACAGACGTTGCAAAAGAACCGAATACAGCGATTAACATTAGATAGCGACTTCTGGCAAGAATTCGATGCAGCATAGTTGATCTCTCGTTGGAAAATTGGTTAGAGAACAAGCGCTCTCTGGCATACCTGTGGCTTTACTATATCAGAGTTTGCCCGATCGCACTCACAAGCAATTCTGCCGAGTGTGGCCACTGGTTAATTTCAGGTCGCGCGGCCACAACTCGCATAGCCCTCATTTCGCCTTCGTGTTTGAGACAACTCCAATCCCAGTCAAAAGCCTTGCTGTTGCAGGGTAGCAGGCGCTTTTGCGACTCGGAGCGATCGCTCCCGCGTTTTGAGATAATTTAGTTTCCTGGGAAAGTTTGAGCGGTATTCTGCCAGTGCCCAAATTGTCAGCCACAAGTTAAGAAAAAATAGCGCTCAAAAATTTTTAAAACTAACTCATCTGGCGGAGTGCTCAAGCAAAATTGACGGTGAGAAAATCACCAATTTCTGCCTCAAAGCACCTGCATCCGGGGAAAATTCATAGGAAGAAGCGGGCGCTTGTCTGAGAAAGCCGGTTAATTCGTATATGTCTCGTTACTCCACCCAAAATTTTTCATATCAACCTGGTTTCTATCCCCCGAACACAAAATTTGATTAAGCTAGTCTGCCGCTCAATCAAATTTCATCCACCACCTGAAATAAAAAGTCCTTTTGTCAAATATTCCTAAAGATGAATGGCGAACTTGAAGCATACGTAATAGCTTATAAACTGTTAACGTGGCGGTGTAATTAATCAGGAAAAAATCATCAAGGGAACGGGACTAAATTGGCTCCCTAACCTTCATTGTTCCGCAGCGAAGGTTAGAAAAATTGTACGTTACGCTGTCAATTTGACCCTCCGGTTTTGGCATCACAACCGATCGCAGCACTCTATGCAAAAGCAAGCATTACCATGAAATCTTCTAAATTGTTGAAAGTTGTTTTAGCAAGCGCTTGTACTTTAGGTTTAGCAACGGTTTCCTTAGCACTGCCTGCTTCAGCCCAGTCGGGCGGTGCTGGTGGCGGCGGTGCCGGCACAGGCACAAGCGGTACAAGCGGTACCGGTACAACTGGCACGGGTACAAGCGGTACAAACGGTACAAGCGGTACTGGCACAAGTGGTACAAGCGGTACGACTGGCACGGATACAACCGGTACTAGCGGTACGAGTGGCACTGGTACAAGCGGTACAACGGGTACAACGGGTACAAGCGGTACAACGGGTACGAGTGGCACCGATACAACGGGTACAAGCGGCATCGGTACAAGCGGTACAAGCGATACAACGGGTACGAGTGGCACCGGTACAACGGGTACAAGCGGTACAACGGGTACAAGCGGTACAACGGGTACAACGGGTACGAGTGGCACCGATACAAGCGGTACAAGCGGTACAAGCGGTACAAGCGGTACGAGTGACACCGGTACAACAGGTACAAGCGGTACAACAGGTACGACTGGCACGGGTACAAGCGGTACAACCGATACGACTGGCACGGGTACAACGGGTACAACGGGTACAAGCGGTACAACAGGTACAACGGGTACAACGGGTACAAGCGGTACAACAGGTACAACGGGTACAACGGGTACAAGCGGTACAACCGATACGACTGGCACTGGTACAACAGGTACAACTGGCACTGGTACAACAGGTACAACTGGCACTGGTACAACAGGTACAACTGGTACGACATCGACGCCGGCTGATACTAATTCTGGAGTTTTGAGTGCTCGGCGCGATAGCCCCAACAATTTCGGGTGGCTGGGTGCCCTGGGCGCGTTTGGTTTGATCAACTTGTTTCGGAAAGGCAGTACGCCATCCCATCGGTAGTTTCGGGCGATTCCCTACGGGATAGCTTCGCTTGACGTACTTTTGAAAACAACTTAGAGGCTTAGAAATTCATGACTTCACTCAATCGCAAAAATTTGTTCAAAAAATTGGTAACAGTTGCCGGAATTGCCGGCGTTAGTTCCTTGATAGCTGTGCCGGGATTCGCAGAATTAAACCGCCAGACTCACGGCTTCAACCAGTCGGGCGATCGGGTTTTTGATCTTGCTGATAGCGACTTAAACGATCCTAATTCTCCGGGACCTTCTGTTACAGATCCTAACAACAACAATCCTGGCGGTTCTCCCAACACTCCAAATACCCCCACCAACAACACTCCCGGCCGTTCTCCCAACACTCCAAATACCCCCACCAACAACACTCCCGGCCGTTCTCCAAATAGCCCCATCAACAACACTCCCAGCCGTTCTCCCAACACTCCAACAGGTGGCGAAACTTCGCCTAATTCTCTTAGCAGCCAAGACAGAAACTTTGTCATGCAAGCAGGTCAACTTGGTATGCTGGAAGTGGAGCTCGGCAGATTGGCAGTGCAGCGCGGTTCTAGTGCAGGTGTGAAACAATACGGGCAAGAAATGGTTGAGGAACACACCCAGGCTAATCAAGAACTGATGCAGGTAGCAACGCAAAAAGGCGTAAAACTGCCAACCGAAATAAGCAGCCAGAACACAGCTTTGATGGATCGACTTTCCGGACTATCCGGTACAAGTTTTGACACCGCTTACAAGCAGGCTATGATCGACAGCCACACTCAGGCTATTGCTTTGTTTCAGGCTCAATCTCAACAGGGACAAGATCCAGACTTGAAGGCTTGGGCCACCCAGAAGTTGCCGAACCTTCAGGCGCACTTGCAAATGGTTAACCAAATGTTGGCAGATACCAGCCAGCCCAAATAGGAGGTAGAGGAGGTAGAGTGCGATCGGCTTTTATGCGATCGCACTCTACCTTTTGTGCTCGGAGAGGGAACAGTAATAAATTCTTTTAAACTGAAGTTCCCCCATTGACAAAAGGCGTCGGAGTATGTAGGGTAAACCTTTGGAGGATTTTGACTCCGGTTTTACTG
>NZ_JAUBPI010000037.1:0-63471 GCF_036700645.1 Microcoleus sp. S36b_A4
TAAGTTTCCCACGATCCCAGACCCATGCAAATACTACCCTTGACAATTTCCCTTTTTCCTTAACTTGTCACCAATGGTCTGTGGGTCAAATAAATCGAGCCGACGACAACCGTGCCCGGTTCGAGTTGATGTCCCATCAGTTCCACGGGCGCGAGCACTTCTCGCGGAAACGTCAGCATTGCCACGGGGTAAATTCGCAGCGTCTCCTGACAAACTGCACTCAGGTAAGGTAAGCGGAAAATCTCCATCGGGTCGGGATTTTTCCCCAAACTGTCCAATTCTTGCAGCAACTTCTGGCGCACCGACGGCAAGTGGTGAATCCAGTAAAATGCCCAAGCTAGGGCCGTTGCTGTGGTTTCGTGGCCTACAAACAGCAGCGTCATCAACTCGTCGCGCAATTCTTCATTGGTCATTGGTTGCCCGTTTTCGTCGCGCGCGGCCATCATTAAGCTGAGAATGTCGGTGCGGTTGGCATCAGGTTGCAGTCTGCGTTCTGCAATTTCGCCGTCCATCAGTTCGTTAATTTTCCGCTGCTGCTGTTTCATCCGTCCCCAAGGACTCCAAGGCCCCCAATCTTGCTGCATCCAGCCTAGAAACAGCATACTCGATCGCAAAGGAGAGCCGATCGTATCGATAATCGCAGCCAGCAGCGGGGACAGTTGCTGCAACCGTGGCCCGTCATCCAGACCGAAGACAGCCTGCAAGATTACCCGCATGGTGACTTCCTGCATCGCGCTGCGGGCCACAAAAGGTCGATCGACCGACCATTTGCTGGCAACATCTTGAGCGATATCGCAAATTAGTTGGCCGTAATTCCGCATCCGTTCCCCATGAAAAGGTGGCATTAATAATTGCCGATCGCGTTTGTGCTTTTCTCCAGAGATCACAATCATGGATTGTTCTCCCAGCAAGGGTTTAAGAATACCGTTGATCTCGCCTGGAGCGTCAAAAGCTTTGCTGTTGAACATTTCCTGGATGGCTTGCGGGTTGTGGATCATCACGAATGGTTTGAGCTTGCTCCATCGAGTCGTGAAAATCTCCCCGTACTTTTTGGCAGATAGATCCAGGTATGTCAGCGGATCGCCAATCCATTGAATTAGCTGCACGAAGCGGGGGCTTTTGGGGCCGTCAGGTAGTGTCATAGGAATTACCGGGTTTTTGGTCACAGGACTTAGCAGCATCAAAAAACTTCACAGGGTTTGAAGGTTTATTCAATCCCTCCCAACCCTTGTTTTTAAGGGGAGAATTGTGTAAGTCCCATCTCCAATAATTTTAATAGCTTATTCTCGAACTGTGCTCAAAATATCCTCTCCAAGCTCTGTAAAACGAACTGTTTTGATTTGCCAAGGAGCATAACTGGTTAAAGTTTGGCGCACGCCCCCGAACAAACCTAACATTTGACAACTGGACAGATTTTGCAATTTCTGCCGTGAACTTCCCGATGCACGAAGATCCACGGTAGCTATTCCGAGGTCGCGATTGATCGTGAGGCGATAACCAGCCAAACCAAGACTATCGAAAATCTGCTGGTTTAACACTTCATTAACTGCCGATGACATTAACTGGCTCTCTGGGCCTGTAACTGTTTCCAGCTTCAGAGTTTGACACAAATTATCTACCTTATAAACCGTAACGGTGACAGTATTTTCTGAGATGGTAGCACTGCCTAAAACTGAGGCAACAGAGTTAGAAGGTTGCGTTAATTGACTCGATCGAGCCTCAATTTGATTTCCCATTAGCTGTAGGTGTTGGAACTGACGGGCGCTTGTTGAGAGTTGGCTCTGGTTTTCGGTTGAGGTAGCTGCATCTGAGCTAGAACAACTGCTACCGCCTATCAAAATCAACCAAACGCCTAAATATCCTAACTGTTTGCAGATACGGTTCATAGTTTTTAATACTCTACTAAACGTCAGTGTATGGAGGGTAAATTTTGGTGGTAGAAAGCACTTAGACCCTGATTACACTCACTTAGAAGTATTTCCCGCAGTACGGAGATGAAAACAAGTTAAGAGTTCTTGTTAATACCTGGATTTTAGTGTTAGATCAGGTAAGAGGGGTTTTACCCCTCGATGGCGTAACCCCGTAGTTTACCTGTCTCAGCAGATCAAGCTCGCGACCCAGCTCGTAAGTGATATCAAATACCTTGTCAGTGGTGTGATGTACCGTTGCAACTCGATCCTTTCCAAGGTCTGAGGTGAAAAGCCTCTTCCGGTTGGTAAAAGCCTGAGTTTGATTAGTAGTAATGAGGACAGAATTGCGACTTGCGCGGGCATTTTAAGCTCGGCTTCGGAGCGCTTTTTTAACAGCGCCGAAATGGCGGTTAGAGGGAACGTGCAAGTCGCGAACAATATCAAAACTTACGCATCAAGAGCAAAAAAACCGGGTTTTTTAACCAGGCATAAGGGCTGCAACGAAGTGTTTTCGTAAAAAAAACTGGTTTCTGGTCAAGTCGCGAATCACATAATTCCTCAGTCAGCGGATCTTTAACGAACAGGCGTGTCAAGGGTGTTATCGCAGCATTCGGTGATTTTTGTGCCGAATCTCATAAAAACACAGTGAAAAAATCATGAAACAGCAATTATTGACAAAAGTTTTTGTGGCAACAGCGATCGCCCTCAGCGGCCTGACGGTTGCTTCTCAACCGAGTTACGGTCGGCGAGCATCGGGGGAAAGTGGATTTTGGTGCAGTACCTCGACCGGTGCGCCGGTGACGGTGTACCAAAACGCTCAAGGTGCTGTAGAGCCTTGGATTGAGTGGACTTCCGATTATTTCTCCGGTTCTGGCTATGATCCGGCAACTCGGTGTCAATTAGTGAGTCAACGCCTCGAAATCTATCGCCGCCAACGAATGCTTAAGTACATTACTGCGGGCCAAATGAACGGCCAGAACGTCATCTGCACGGCTAATCAAGTTAATGGGCGGTGTCAAAATTTGATTTATACCCTCAGACCCGGCCAAGACCCGATTGGCTCTTTGTATAATTTGTTGGCTTGGCGCCAAGGATATGTCGGGATGCCGTCTTTTGATGAAACCAGTAAAATTCCTTACATTGATGTCAGCGAAAAGCTAGGGGAAAGTATGGATGATGAGGCGCAACTACCCCCTTTTCCCCACCGTTCGGACAGCCTTAAAGATTGGCAAATTTTCCATCCCATCACCAATTCCAAGGATTGATGTGGCAACTTTGGCGGGTCAAACAGCGGTACGCATCCCGACGGGAATGTCTCCTGGTTCTGGGACGATCGTCCGGCAGCAGGGCTAAACCTATAGGGTGCTGACTAACTAGCAGGTTGTGGCGATCGGACTTGTCAGCGACGACAGCCTCCTCCACCCACTGCTAGGAGTTCTGAGGCGGCTTGGTGATATCGATCGGGCGATCTTTCAGTTTCGCAGCGCGATCGAGTATAAAATAGCACCATTGAGCTTTGAGCCAGGAGCGGTGTCTGAGCCAGTGTTGGCAGTAGGCTTTCCTGCGGGTGCTGAGGTTGGGAGTTTCGCTGACCACGAATTTCAAAGGTGGTACCCACCACGTGATTTATCCGTGGAGTCAATCCCAAATCGAAAATCGAAAATCCTCAAGCCCCCGCATTTATCCGTGGGGTCGCCTCTAAAATCTAAAATCTAAAATCTAAAATCGATTGACGCGGGCTTCGTTTCGGTGCTGCTACCCAAATCTTTGCCTCAAGGTTATAGCTTGGGCTATACAAATGAGGTTAAAATCGGTACGAGTGGCAGCCCGATTTTTAATGCCAAAGGTTTCTTGGTTAAGATTAACGGTAGGGGCAAGTATCGAGATTCAAATTTTGGCGTCTATGAAGAATGAAGATGGAAGTGAACCAACAGCGGAATTATCGGAGAAAAAGGTTAAATCCTGTTGGGGAATTCCGATTAGTATATATTTGCAGTTCGCCTCGTCTCCAGAAAGGGAGTTATCGATGAATGTGTGGAGTTTGCGGTTTGACGCGCTGACAATCATCTTGACAGGTGCATTAACAGTGACGGCGGTTGTCAGCCAACAATATGCTGCCTGTGCCAAAACAGCCGAAGAAATTGCCCAGCTAGCGACTTTGACAACTGTGGAAGTCAACAATACACTGGGTTTTTTTGCTAGTGGATCGGGAGTAATTATTGCCAAACAGGGTAATATTTACACTGTTCTGACAGCTAATCATGTGGTGGCAAGCCTCGCTCAAAAATACAGCATTCGCACTCATTTGGAGAAGGATTATGCTGCGATTAGAATACAGCGCTTACCGAAAAATGACAGGGATATAGACTTGGCTTTGATACAGTTTCAGAGCCGAGAACAGTATCCAGTAGCACCAATGGGCGAGTCAGAACGTGCTGTTGTTGGTTCTGCTATTTATGTTTCTGGGTATCCGCTGCCTATTTCGGGATTTGAACGAAAACTTGAGTTTACTGCTGGTATCATCTCTTCTCGCTTAGGCAGCGCCTCATCAGGGTATCGTCTGCGCTACCAAGCTGTAACCAGGCGCGGGATGAGCGGCGGGCCTGTATTTGATGCTGATGGCAGGGTGGTAGGAATTCACGGCCAGGGGGATACTGTTGGCACAATTAGGAGTCAGTGGAACGGTCAGATTGAGGAGATAAAAACGGGGTTGAACGCGGCAATCCCGATCGATGCTTTTAGGGAGTTGCTATCACAAAATAAGCATAACGGTTTTGATATTCTCAGCAATCTTTCTATCAGCAGCGCCTCGGATCAAAACCAACCGAATCAGGGTTATGGAGGATTTGTCTGCGATACCTCAACGGGCGAGCCGGTGACTGTGTATCAAAATCCGCAAGGTTTCAGGGAGCCTTGGATTCGCTGGAGTTCCAATTTCTTTTCTAGTTCGGGCTACGATCCTCTAACTCGCTGCCAACAAGTCACTCAGCGCCTTGAGAATTATAACCGAAATAAACAGCTAAATTATGTGACTGTGGGTATGGTAAATAACCAGAAAGCGATTTGCACGACTAGCCGTGTTAATGGGCCTTGCGAAGGTTTGATCTACACCCTGCGGCGCGATCAAGATCCGACTCCTGCACTGAGCAGTTTTTTTGTTTGGCTGCGGAATCAAAAGGCTGTGCCTTCTCTTTCTGAAAGCGGTACTGTGCCTTATATAGATGTTAGGGAACGGCTGGAACAATTTTAGATTTGGGGTTTGAGATTTGAGATGGATTAGTAATGCGTAAACACAGAACCCCGACTCATGAAAAAAGTCGGGGTTCTCAAACAACTACTTATTAGCTTAAAAATTGAGATATTTTCCTTATTTATCACTGACATAATAGAACTAATGATTTTTTGGAACACGGAAGCTATAAAATTACTCTTACATTAATCCAATTCCAATTTTTCAGGTATCAAGCATGACAGCAACTACTCCGCAGGCAACGTCAACAACGCCCGCTTTTTGTGAAGGCATTCAATATTTTTCTGAAACAGTCCCTGGTTTTGACACTTATGGGAAAGCACCTGCGATCGCCGAGGGGAGCAAGTCGATCGCAGATCCTGCCGATCCCGTCGCCGTCTTTCAAACGATGCTGGGAGCAGACGCGCTGCGCTACCTGACACTGCAAGTTACCGCTAGCAAGGCATCGGGACATCCGGGGGGTTTTGCTAGCCAAGCTGAGGCTTATGCCGCTTTGGTGATGCTGGGACACAAGAACATTGTCACCGAAGTCGGCCATCACGCGCCAGGATTTTACAGTGCCATGTTTCTCGATCGATCTTTGGAAGATATGGGAATTTTCAACGTGCAGCAAGTGCGCGATAAATTCCGAGAAAAAGACGGTTTGTTAGGACATCTTTCCGGTTTCATTCCCGGCCTTTTAGCACCGGCCGGCCCCCTCGGACAAGGGCAGCATTTCGCAATGGCTGGAGCGCTTTTGCACCGCGAAAAACTGTTTGCTTTCACAATGGGTGACGGCGGCATGGGCGAACCCTATCCAATGAGCAGTATGGCGCATTTCCACACTGCTTATCCCAGCGTTACTAACTTTTTGCCTGTGTTGGTTTGGAACGGATATTCTCAGGAACATCACAGCATGGTTTCGACTAAAACTAATGCTGAAATGATTGCTTATTGGCAAGGCAACGGTTTTGAAGAAGTTATCTTAGTTGATGCTAAGGAATTTGACGATAAAAATCAACCGGAAGATTATGTTGACAGCACTGCTTTTTCGCTCGAACAGCGCATGGCATTTACCAAAGCTGTTTTAGAAGGAGTTGACAAAGCGGCAAAATCTGCTCTCGGCGGCAAATTAACTGCGTTTATTATCAAACAGTTGAAAGGTGCTGGCGTCCACGCGCGCGGAGCAAAATCTCACAACCTTTATCCAAAAGATACGCTGGATGCTCCGCACATTATCAGTGCTTTAAAAGAGCGCGCTTTGACTGCTGCTGCTTGGCAATTGGTGCGGACAAATTGCGAGCGTGCGGGCGGCGGCCCGGCGGCGAAAACAGTTGTTACTGAGTTTACATTGCCGCTGGCAGATTTAGGCGAATTACCTTTAGAAGAATTTTCAGTTGGCGGAGAAGCGAAGATTTCGACAACAGCAATGGGAAGTTTGGTAGGGAAAGTCGGCGAGCGCGATCGTACTTTTCTTGTGACTAATGCTGACGGCAACGAAGCATCGGCAATTGCCAACATCAACCAAGCTCTAAAGATTATCCACCCAACGACAGATGACCTGTACAATCAATCGCCCAACGGTCAAGTTTACGAACCTTTGAGCGAAGATGCTTGCGCTGGTTTAGCTGTAGGTTTATCGCTATTCGGAGCGCGGAGTTTGTGGTGTTCCTACGAATCTTTTGCCATCAACGGTTTACCAATTTGGCAAACTGTAACCCAAGCAATGGCAGAATTGCGCCGTCCAACTCCGGCAACTGTCACCTTATTTACAGCGGGTGCATTGGAACAAGGCCGTAACGGTTGGACGCACCAGCGGCCGGAAATTGAGGCTTATTTTGCGGCGATGATGCGGAACGGAAATGTGTTTCCTTTGTTTCCACCGGATGCTAACAGTATTCAAGCTTGTTACGAGTGGGCTTTGACTGCTAAAAATAAGGGAGTTGTGATTACTGCAAGCAAGTCGCCACTGCCAATTCGCACTACTTTTGAACAGACTCGCCAAGGTTTGCAAGACGGTGCAATAGTTCTGCACGAAGTCGATTCCCCGCAAGCTTCCCAGAATCAAGGGGGGAGCAAGAAAGTTGTGTTTGCAGTTGTCGGCGACATGACGTTAATGCCTGTGTTTGAAGCGGCGGCATTTTTGGAAACAGAAGGCATTGGAGTGCGGATTGTTTCTGTTGTGAATCCTCGGCGTTTGTATCGTGCTAGCGATGTTGCTTGGGATACTTGTTCGGAAGCTGACGGCGGCTTTTTGAGCGATGAGAAATTTGCGGAATTGTTTGGCGGAGATGCCTTGATTGGTGTGACAGGCGGTGCTTCTGGGATGTTGGAACCAGTGATGCTCCGCAGCAATTGCAAGCGGGATACTTTTGCTTGGAAGCGGGGGGAAACTACTGCTAGTGCTGGTCAGTTGATGGCGTTTAATGGGTTGACTGCTGAGGCGTTGACTAAAAGGGCAATCGAGCTAGTTCATTAAGTTAGAATGTGAGTGAATGCCCCTGCCTGGTTTGTGCTGGGTAGGGGCTAGTAATATTTAAAATAGGATGGTGATAGCTATGACAGCAAAAATTTTAGAAGAAAGGCGAAGAACATGAAAGCTTTAAAAAAGCGCTCGCTAATATGAAAATTTATAACTTTGATATTAATTTTTTTAGAATCGGAATTATTTCTATCTCTCTTCTCTTAATCTGCGTGAATCTGCGTCAATCCATTGTCATCTGCGGTTAAAAATTTCTCTTTTTTTAACGGCAGATGAGGGCAGATAAACATAGATAAACGCAGATGGATTATATCAAGTCCGGTTGCACGAGCGGTGCTTTTTGGCTGTTGACTATGTTTGACGCCCGACGATGCTACCGGATTTGATATGATACGATTCTAGAGATATTCGTGCAGCTTTAAACTAATGCTGAGGGGATAATTTATTCTGAAGTTTTTCCTGGTTTGCTGTTAAATAAGTTTGATTTGTTGGCTGGGAATGTAGCGAGAGTGCTAGAGGCTGTGCTGCGACGAGACATCAATATTGTGTGAAATATCTGTCTTAATTTTATTGCTTTTTTTCCCCGCAAGCCATTAACCAAAAACTCATCATCGATCGATCGCCCGCCGCAAAAAACTTATCCCGCGAAACCAGATAGCTGGCTATTTCCGACTCTGAAATCAACCCCTGTTTGACCATCTGCAAAATGGGTCCGGAGTCAAGCAAAGGTTGAAATGCCTCAATTCCCATGATATCGCTGTGGCTGACAACCGCTTCTAAATCAACGCTAACAAACCCAGCTTCTTTGAGAATGCGGCACAGATTTCGCGCGACGCATAAATTGCCGCCCCGCGATGCTATCACCTGCTTGAATTTCTCGCGGACAATCTCGACTGACCAAGGTGGATTTGTCAGCCAAAACAGATCCGCATCGCTATCAATAATCACCAGTTTTCCGCCAGGCTTCAAGATGCGGAATATTTCTCTAGCTGCTGCGACGGGCTCTGGGAGGTGAACGAACAGCAAACGGGCGATCGCAAAGTCAAACGTGTTATCATCCAAACCAGTATCCGCCACCGATGCTTGAATGCGATTTAATCGATCGCCCCCTTTGTCCTGCAAGTATTCTACTGCTTTTTCGTGCAGTACCGGGTCAATTTCTACCGCTGTTACCGAACTGTTTGGCAGCAATTCTAACAGTTTTTCGGTGAAAAATCCCGGCCCGCTACCCGCTTCCAAAACATTCATCCCGTCGGCTAAACCGAACCACTTTAAAGTGCGCGCTTCCTTTTCCCAACTGAGGAGAACTTGACCTTTTAACCGCTGAATTTCTGCGTCAAGTTCCAGATTGTACGTGCTTACTTGATACGAACCTTCGGCTGCCATAAAATCATCCTTTTTCCTGCTTCGACACCTAGATTATAATAGAATTGCACTTTAGCGCAATTCTCGTTGCGGACATCCACAACCCCAGTTGGCGGACAGATGCAGGACGGGAGCCACGTAATTCCTCTATTGTAAGAAGATGACAGAGACAATTTTAGATTTGGGATTTTGAATGAGAATTTCAGCGGTTTAAAGCCCCTAGTTTCAACTAGGTCACAAATCGAAAATCGTAAATCCCAAATCTAAAATGGGTGGACGGATTAACTAAACTGACGATGTTGTGTGGCAACTAATCAACTATGCCCCAGACTTTACCTCAACCGCAGAAACGAACATTTTTAGTTGTAGATGACCATGCGATGGTGTTAGGTGGCACGCTTAACATTCTGAAGCAAGAATATCCAGAGGCAGACATTCTGACGGCTCCGACGGCTCAGGCTGCCCTTGAGCAAATAGCGCAGACTACCCCGGATTTGGTGATTGTGGATCTGGTGATGCCAGAGACGATCGGCGAAACGGCGCAAGCAAATTCAGGGCTTCAACTTCTCAAAACGTTGATGGAGAAGTATCCGAGTCTGAATATTGTGGTGCAGAGTGCCCATGTTCGGACTTTAGTTTGGCTGAAACCGTCGATCGACAATCACATGGGCGGCTTCACAGTTGTCGATAAAAGCCAGCCGATGAAAGACTTGCTGGCGATGGTTGATTGGGCGCTGCATGAGCGGATTTATACACCCAGAGAGATCCGCAATGGGCTGCAACTCAAACCCGCCTGGATGCAGGTGTTGCAATTTGCTTTTCACGAGAGCTTACAGGATACTGCGATCGCCAAACGAATGAATGTTTCTGAACGCACTGTGCAGTATTACTGGACTAAGATTCGAGATGTGCTAGAGGTGTATCCTGATGATGATAAGAATCTGCGGATTCAAACGGAAGTGCGAGCTAGGGAAGAAGGATTGATTGATTAGTGATATCAAGTCTGGTTAATTACTTATAAGTCCTGTACGGGCATCGGGCATCGGGCATCGGGCATCGGGCATCGGCCAAACAGTCGTACAAAAGTATGATAACTATTCAACCGGACATTATTATGAAGCGTGATCGAAAACAAGCAGTGAAAGCAGGTGTCACGACTTGGGGACGAGGAGCGCTTCCAGGGTTGATGGTGATTGTCGCTGTGATGATGGCTAGATTGAGCGGTGCGCTTCAGTTTTGGGAGTTGGTTGCGTTCGATCGATTTCTGCGTTTGCGTCCTCCTGAGTCAATGGATGAACGGATTGTAATTGTCGGCATCACTGAGGAGGATATTCAACGCGCTAGAACTTATCCGATTCCCGATCGCGATATAGCCCATTTACTCAAACGCTTGCAGGCCTATCAACCGAGCGCGATCGGGCTGGATCTTGTCCGCGATATTCCGGTTGAACCGGGTAATGCTGAACTGGCATCGGTGTTTCGCAGCAGCAAGAATGTGATCGGAGTGGAGATTGCTTTGCCCGATCGCAGTGGCTTTACCGTCGCACCTCCGCCCGCGCTACCACCCAAACAGGTTGGCTTTGCAGATTTCGTACTCGATGCGGATGGCTACCAGCGCCGCAGTTTATTGGGTACTAACAACGATCGACAGGAATACCGTTTTTCCTTCGCGCTCCGGCTGGCAGAACTCTATTTAGCAACCCGAGGAATTAAGCTAGGTAATGGAATTCGCGATCGGGAGGCGATGCGCTTTGGCAGCATTGAATTTACCAGAGTGCAGTCAAACTGTGGCGGATATGTGGGGGCGGATGCAGGCGGGAACCAAATTTTACTGAATGTTCGCAGCGGGACAATGCCATTTCGCGTGCTTTCCCTGGAGCAAATCAAGGGGGGACAAGTAGATGCGAACTGGATTCGAGGCAAAATTGTGCTGATTGGGATGATGTCTTTTAGCGCGAAGGATTTGGCAAGTTCGGGTGCGATCGCAGGCATCAATCCCGGACAGATTTACGGAGTCGAAATGCAAGCCCACGAAACGAGCCAGATGATTAGTGCGGTGCTCGATCGGCGGCCGTTGCTTCAGGTTTGGGGGGAGGGCTGGGAAACGCTCTGGATTGCGGTCTGGGGACTCTTGGGGATGAGTTTGGGACGATTTCTGCGATCGCCCTGGAAAATTTTGATCGGGATCTTAGTCGCTACTATTAGCCCGATCGCGCTCTGTTACTGGTTCATTCTTTTGGGATGGTGGGTGCCAATCGTGCCTGTGTTGCTCGTACTCGTGTTGAATGGGGCTGGGTTGACGGCAGCGTTATTTTATCGCCACGAACAGGAACTCCGACTGCGGTTGGAGGAACGTCAGTTTGCGATCGAGCAGACCTTTAATGCAATTCACAGTGGCCCGTTACAAACATTGGTTGGAATTTTGAGAACTGCTCAAGAACAAGCCACACCGCCGTTATTTCTACCGGAGTTGCAACGCTTGAATCAAGAATTGCGGGCCGTTTACGGCTCTGTGCAACGAGATGCGATCGCAGATGAACCGCATCTTCGCATGGGAAGTGCGATCGAATTGGCCCTGCAGGCTCCATTGCATGAATTGCTCTACAAAGTCTATTCCAACACGCTCGAACAAGAACTGCCTCACCTCAAAACGATCAAATTCAAAATTGTGCAGTTCGATCCTTTGAACACCTCGCATCTGCGGTTGGAACACAAGCGAGCACTCTGCCGCTTTCTGGAAGAAGCGCTCTGCAATGTGGGGAAACACGCGATCGAAGCCACTCGCTTGACTGTAATTTGCACTCAAGAAGGCGATCGGCAGGTGATTCGGGTGGCGGATAATGGTAGGGGGAAACCGTCTCAGTCAGAAACGCTTAGCTTGGCCCAAATCGAGCGAGAGAGGGAAACAACCGAAGATCCAAACCCTAAACTTCAACCTTCAGGATTAGGAACCCAGCTTGCAAAGAACTTAGCCAAACAGTTAGGCGGAGCATTTCGGCGCTACCCGAATCAACCGAAGGGGACAGTGTGCGAGTTAACCTGGCCAGCGAAACGGCGGTGGTTCTGGTAATTGGTTGGGTTCACGCTTGTTATATCAACCGTCAAGACGGTTAGGGTTCGATCGCCCCTAGCCAAGGGCGGGCACGGGGGCACTGCCCCTACTAAGGCAGGGACAAGAACTTGGTCAAAGTCCCCCTTATTAAGGGGGATTTAGGGGGATCGAGACTCGGCTACCAGCGAGAGATACATAGGGTTTCAGGCTTAAGTTGTCACCAATAGTCCAGGACTATTCCCAATGCCCAATGCCCCATGCCCCATGCCCGATTCCCAATATCTTTGCACCTTCCCGCAAACAACGCTTGCGGGCAGTCCTCTATTGTGTTTGTGTATTGTTGATTACTTTAGAAATAGTTACAGAGGGGATTGCGATGATGACTCACGAGTTGAAGCGTCGAACCATTTACTCTGCGGGCATTGCGAGTTTAATGCTGAGTGTTTCGTTCTGGATCGCTCCTGTAGCGCTGGCACAATACACTCCTCCTGAAAACCCTTCTAAACCGAAAGAAACGGGGACGAATACCACTCGCGGCGGCAGTTGCGAAGCTAATTCATCGGCGAGATTGACTGCCTTAGTGCCGTTTAGCCATGTGGGAGAGACGATTTCTGGGCATCCGACTTTTACCTGGTTTGTACCCGATCGCACTCCTCGTCCGTTGCTATTCCGGCTGTTTACTCGCACGGGACAACTGCTTTACAGAACCGAGATGCAGAGTCAACCAGGAATAATGTCGGTTGCTTTGCCCTCAAATCTGCCCCAACTGTCGATCGGGCAATCCTATCAGTGGCAAGTGGTGTTGGTGTGCGATCCGAATGTTCCTTCGAGGAATGTCGTGGCGGCGGCAGAAATCCAAGTCGTTGGGCCTGCGGCTTCGTTGCAGACTCAACTTGCAGCGGCGCAAACTCCCCAACAGCGGATCGACCTGTATGCGGAGTCTGGGCTGTGGTATGACGCGATCGCGGAAGCGCGCAAAGCCTCTGAGATTTCTCAAAACCAAGCGGCTGTGCTGGAATTGCTAGATTCTCTTGCTAGTTCGGAAGCCGAACCTTTGAAAGATTGGAGCGATCGATTGAAGCAAATTAGGGCGATCGAACAACAGCGCCAAGGACAGCGCTAACCTTCGCAATCTAAAGACTAAATCCTATGAAATCTTTCTCGCTAAAACTGCTTAAATCCAGCAATTGTAAAGTGCGATCGGGCTTCCTCTTTCCCCTCGCCTTTTGCCTGTTGTCTGTTGCTTTTTATATTCCTCCGTACTCCCCACTCCCCGCTGCTGCTCAAACTACCGATGCTCGTAAAAGTGAGGCCGATCGGCTAATGAAGCAGGGGCTTCAACAGTATAAGACTGGTCAATTAAGAGCAGCGCTGAATTCCTGGGAACAGGCACTGGAAATTTATCGCGCCATCAAAAACCGCCAAGGGGAGGGTTGGGCACTGGGCTTTTTGGGATTCGCTTACGACTCTCTAGGCAATAATGCCAAAGCCATTGAGTATAGAGAGCAGAGTTTAGCCATCGCCCGCGAAATTAAAGACCGCCAATTGGAGGGTGCTGCACTGGGCACTTTGGGAGATGCTTACCGCTCTCTGGGCAACTATGCCAAAGTCATTGAGTATTCACAGCAACGTTTAGCCATCACCCGCGAACTTAAAGACCGCCAAGGAGAGGGTGCGGTACTGGGCACTTTGGGAGATGCTTACCGCTCTCTGGGCAACTATGCCAAAGCCATTGAGTATGCACAGCAGAGTTTAGCCATCGCCCGCGAACTTAAAGATCGCAAAGAGGAGAGTGCAGCACTGGGCAATTTGGGATTCGCTTACCTGTCTCTGAACAACTCGGCCAAAGCGATTGAGTATACACAGCAGAGTTTAACCATTGCCCGTGAACTTAAAGACCGCAAAAGGGAAGACTTAGCACTGGACATTTTGGGAATCGCTTACCGCTCTCTGGGCAACTATGCCAAAGTGATTGAGTATGCACAACAAAGTTTAGCCATCGCCCGCGAACTTAAAGACCGTCAAGGGGAAGGTAAAGCACTGGGCATTTTGGGATCTGCTTACCACTTTTTAAACAACCCTGCCAAAGTCATTGAGTATTCACAGCAACTGTTAGCGATCGCCCGCGAACTTAAAGACCGCGAAAGGGAGGGTTGGGCACTAGGCAGTTTGGGAATCGCTTACCACTCTCTGAGCGATTATGCTAAAGCGATTGAGTATGCACAGCAACTGTTAGCGATCGCCCGCGAACTTAAAGACCGCAAAGGGGAAGGTGTGGCACTGGGCACTTTGGGAGATGCTTACCGCTCTCTGGGCAACTCGGCCAAAGTCATTGAGTATTTACAGCAACGTTTAGCCATCGCCCGCGAACTTAAAGACCGCCACATTGAACGTTTGGCACTGGCGAATTTGGGAGATGCTTACTACTCTGTGGGCAACTATGCCAAAGCCATTGAATATGGGCAGCAGAGTTTAGCCATCGCACGCGAAATTAAAGACCCCGAAAGTGAAGGTGTGGCACTAGGCAATTTGGGACTCGCTTACCGCTCTGTGGGCAACTATGCCAAAGCCATTGAGTATGGGCAGCAGAGTTTAGCCATCGCACGCGAAATTAAAGACCCCGACAGTGAGGGTGCAGGACTTGCTAATTTGGGACTCGCTTACCGCTTTGTGGGCAACTCTGCCAAAGCCATTGAGTATGGGCAGCAGAGTTTAGCCATCGCACGCGAAATTAAAGACCGCCACATTGAACGTTTGGCACTGGCGAATTTAGGAGGTGCTTACCACTCTCAGGGCAACTATGCCAAAGCCATTGAGTATTCGCAGCAACTGTTAGCCCTAGCACGCCAAATTAAAGACCGCCAGAGCGAGGATTTGGCACTGGGCCTTTTGGGACTCGCTTACCGCTCTCTGGGCAACTATGCCAAAGCCATTGAGTATTTACAGCAACAGTTAGCCGTCGCCCGCGCAATTAAAGACCGCCGAGGTGAAGGTGTGGCACTGCGCCTTTTGGGAATGATTTACAGCTCTGTGGGCAACTCGGCTAAAGCCATTGAGTATGCACAGCAACAGTTAGCCATCGCCCGCGAAATTCAAGACCGCCAGAGGGAGGGTGAAGCATTGGGCAATTTGGCAGATGCTTACAAATCTCTGGGCAACTCGGCCAAAGCCATTGAGTATGCAGAGCAGAGTTTAGCCATCGTCCGCGAAATTCAAGACCGCCGAGGTGAAGGTGTGGCACTGGGCGGTTTGGGACTCATTTACCTTGATCTGGGCAACTATGCTCAAGCCATTGAGTATGCACAGCAGTGGTTAGCCATCGCCCGCGAAATTCAAGACCGCCAGGGGGAGGGTGTGGCACTGGGTAATTTGGCAGATGCTTACTACTTTCTGGGCAACTCGGCCAAAGCCATTGAGTATGGACAGCAGACTTTAGCCATCGCCCGCTCCATTAAAGACCGCAACGGGGAAGGTAGGGTACTCAACCACCTCGGAGTGGCGTTCTTGAAAGCTGGCAACCCAACAGAAGCTGACAAAATGCTCGTGAATGCCATTCAAGTTTGGGAATCGATGCGGCAAATGCTCGGCTCCAACGACGCGAATAAAGTCTCCATCTTTGAAGGACAAGTCAGCACCTATAACTTTCTGCAACAAGTCCGGGTGGCTCAGAATAACCCCAATGCCGCGTTAGAAATTGCCGAACGGGGACGTGCCCGTGCCTTTGTCGATCTCCTGACACAGCGCTTATCCTCTGGTGATGTCAGTTCGCTCATCGCCACTGCTCCCAACCAGGATCAAATCCGCCAAATCGCCAAAGCACAGAACGCCACTTTGGTGCAGTATTCCATCATCTACGAGATGTTTGAGATTCAGGGCAAACAAGTAGGGCGAGAATCTGCGCTCTACATTTGGGTAATTCAACCTACGGGTGAAATTACCTTCCGCCAAGTAGACCTCAAACCCCTCTGGCAAAAACACAACGCCTCTCTAGCCAACTTAATTATTGGCAATCAAGAATTCCTGGCTGTCCGCAGTCGCAGCAGTCTTGGCTCTACCCAACCCCAACCCAACTTACCAACACTGCATCAACTGCTGATTGACCCCATTGAAACGCTTTTGCCAAAAGATCCCAATGCCCGCGTCATTTTCATTCCCCAAGGTTCGCTCTTTCAAGTACCCTTCCCCGCCCTGCAAGATGCCAGCGGCACTTACTTAATCGAAAAACACACGATTCTCACCGCCCCCTCGATTCAAGTATTGGATTTGACTCGACAGCAACGGCAGAAGTTAGCACAGAAGCCAACCAACAGTGGCAGCGCTCTAGTGTTGGGCAATCCCACGATGCCGAGTGTGTCTCTTTCTCTGGGAGAACCCAAACAGCAATTGTCTCCTCTACCTGGGGCCGAAGCTGAAGCTAGAGCGATCGCCCCTCTGCTCAATACTCAAGCCATTACGGGCGCACAAGGTACAAAAGCCCAGATCGTCCAAAAAATGCCCCAAGCATCGATTATTCATCTGGCAACGCATGGATTGCTGGATGATGTGCGCGGATTGGGAAGTGCGATCGCTATGGCTCCTTCTGCCAGCGATGACGGCTTATTGACCGCAGAAGAGATTTTCGATATGAAACTGCAAGCAAGCTTAGTCGTTTTGAGTGCTTGCAACACTGGAGAAGGCAGGATTACCGGGGATGGGGTGATTGGCTTGTCGCGGGCGTTGATTTCGGCAGGAGTGCCGAGTGTGATTGTTTCTTTATGGGCGGTTCCTGATGCGCCGACATCGGAATTGATGCAGGCATTTTATCAAAACTTGCAAAATAATCCCGACAAAGCACAGGCATTGCGGCAGGCAATGTTAACTACGATGAAAACTCATCCCCAGCCGCGAAATTGGGCAGCATTTACTTTAATTGGGGAGGCAGAGTAAGTTTTTATTAATAGCGAATTGGCTCAATGTTTTTCTCCTAAATTTTATCCTAAGTTATATCAATTCCGGTTGTACCGGAATGATAGAGCAGACGGCAGTGCCGTTTCCCTACCCAAAATAACATTGTAGGGAAACGGCACTGCCATCTCCTTTTCGGATACTAATAATTCCGATGCAATCGGAAACGATCTTTATTCTTTAGTCGGCGCAGGCCGACTTTGTTTTTGTAGACGCGGTTTCAACCGCCGAGTTATCTCAATCTCTGATGGAAGTGAACCATCTACTCTACATGTTCACATACTTTGCACTTTTCCGCAATCTATTTTGCACCCCATACTTAATCAAGTCTGTGGGTAGAACGAATGATTTTCCCATCTGCGTTGCTTAAGATTTAAGTCAAGTATTAAGAGGATTTTTTTTATGTCTTTACAACCCGATACGTCAGAACTTCGACGCTTAATTGGCGACAATACATCCGAATTTGTTACTTTGTCGATCGCAGATGCAACTAATTTTCCTTTGGGAGTTTGGATGCTTGCAGGTGACGATTTCGTCACTGGCTCAACAGCTAATGATTTGGTTTATGGCAATGAAGGAGAAGATATTATCAGCGGGGACTTGGGCAACGATTCTTTATTCGGAGGAAAAGGTAAAGACTTCCTGATTGGAGATGATGGAAATGACTCTCTCAGCGGCGGTCAAGATGCAGATTTTCTGATAGGTGGTGCGGGAAATGATATTCTCTTGGGCGGTAGAGGCAATGATTTTTTAGTCAGCGGTAACGGAAATGACACTCTGGTGGGAGGTTTGGGTCGCGACATTTTAGGAGCTTTGGATGATAATAATAGTTCAATCAAAATCGGGGGCAGCAATTTGTACGTCCTCCAAGCAGAACCCGGAGTTACAGATGTCAACAATGCCGATTTTATTGTAGGTTTCAGACCCGCTTTCGATCGAATAGGATTGGCCGACGGTTTGACTGCTAGCGATGTAGACTTGCAATACGTGACAAACGTCACAGTTTTATTTGGGTATGATGCACCAGAAAGTGCCAAACTATTTACCCCGCCCGGTACATTCGATCTTCAACCGATCCAGAGTCAAGGCACTCTAATTAAAGTTAGGAATTCCGGCGAGATAGTAGGCTTTGTGTCAAATGTAAGAGTGGCCGATCTTCAAGGTAGTATTATCTCGGTTCAGGGATTTTAATCACTTTTTATAGCCATTTATGAATAATTTATTTCTCATAAATGGCTCTTGAAAATTTCAGTATTTAAAAGCGAAGTTTATATCTAAAAGAGGACTAATTAGTTATATTATTTAGTCCTCTTTGAGAGGACTTGCGCTATCAGACAGGGAATTAATTCCCTGGCGAACTGTGGAATGAATTTTTGTTCGCGATCCCGTCTCAATCTTAACACTGATGGAAGTAAACCATCTACTCTACATATTCACCTACATTGCACTTTCCCGCAATCTATTTTGCACCCCGTACTTGATCAAGTCTGTGGGTAGACCGGATGATTTTTCGATCTGTGCTGCGTAAGATTTAAATCAAGAATGAATCTAAATATCTGAGGTTTTAAATTATGTTAGACATCACAACAAATCCTAACGATCGCCTTTATTTCAATCAACAGCCAAACGAGTTCGCTACATCAACATTTCCGGCTAACAGCGACTTGCTCAACCCAGCGATCGCTCCACTGAATGCTTCTGGTTACAGTCCTGAATCTAGCTTGACTAATCTCACACCATCGTGCATCGACCAACAGACCCAGATCGCAGATTTTATTGTAGCTAATGCAGGCGAGGGCCTCAGTGTCTCTGCGGGCGATCGAGTTAGTGGCGATGTCGCCGATGCTCAACTCAAACCGCAGTCACAATCGGCGAATATAAACGCAGATCCACTAACAGGAATGACATCTGCTTCTGGGTTGAATTCCTCCGATCCAGGTAACTATCTTTTGACAGCTCGTAATATTCTTGGTGTTGAGAATGGTAGCATCAACTTAACTGATTTTGTCGGAGTTGGAGATTCCAACCATTTCTATCGATTCGATATCAACACTAAAAGCAATTTTAACCTGCGTCTAGACGGTTTGAGAGCGGATGCTGACGTAAAGCTAATTCAAGATAGAAACCGCAACGGTGTAGTTGATTTTGGGGAAACTATTGACTACTCTCTTGAGAGTGGCACTGTTCCCGATGTGATTAATGTACCCAATCTGGCTCCAGGAACATACTATGTCCAAGTCTCTAGCTTTTTAGGCAACTCTACTAATTACAATCTGAATCTTTCTGCCACCTCTATTCCTGAACTAAATATTCCCACACCTAGCGGTACTTTTAATAGTAATGACGGCTACGGTTTGGTGAATGCAAATGCAGCAGTTTCTAGCACCTTAAACGGCTCAAATCCTTTCCCTGATATTCCTGATTTGGGCGGGAATAATTGGGCGCTAGATCTCATAAATGCACCGGAAGTTTGGAATCAAAACATTACAGGAAATGGGATTGTTGTAGCTGTCGTGGATAGTGGTGTTGACTACACCCATCCTGACTTGGATGACAATATTTGGCGGAACGCTGGTGAAATTGCTGGAAATGGCATCGATGACGAGCGCAATGGATATATTGATGATATTCGGGGTTGGGATTTTGTGGCTAGCGACAACAACCCAATGGATCTGGATTTCGACGGTCACGGGACTCACATAGCAGGTGCGATCGCGGCGGAACGAAATGATTTTGGCATCACAGGAGTTGCGCCCAATGCTAAGATTATGCCTGTCAGAGTGTTAGACACCTTTGGTTACGGCGAGTTGAATAATGTTGCTGCTGGAATCCGGTATGCTGCTGATAATGGAGCCAATGTAATTAACCTCAGTTTGGGAAATGAGTTTTACCCTTCCAACGTAGTAAATAACGCAATTGAGTATGCAAATAACAAAGGCTCTGTTGTGGTGATAGCAGCGGGAAATTCGGGTTTTAGCCAACCAGATTACCCAGCTCGTAATGCCGATCGCTTGGGAATTGCCGTGGGCAGTATTGATATAAACGGCAGGATGCCTGACACCTCAAACCGTGCGGGTTCCACAGCTTTGGATTACGTAGTTGCTCCGGGAGTAGACATCTATTCTACAACTCCCTATAGAACCTATGACACCCTAACTGGCACATCTATGGCAACGCCACAGGTAGCGGGTGTAGCGGCTTTAGTTTTGAGTGCCAATCCGACTTTAACTCCAGCTCAAGTTGAGCAAATTTTGACGACAACAGCTAATCGGAATGGGTTGATAGGATAGCATTGCAAATCCCCACTTAAGTCCTGGGGACATTAATCGAGCATTAGAGCAGACGGCTCTGGATATGGACGATCTAAACACCCCAGGTTTTGATTTTGGACTTGACTATGCCAGTGGGTAATGGTTTGATTCAAACCGATCGCCCGATCGCTAAAATAGTCGTCTAATTCAGATTAGAGTCCCCATCCCTGCAGCGAGATTGGGGAGGCAGAGTAAACTTCTATGATGGTCGATCGCCGGTGGCAGAGTGAGGCGATCGCACGACGGCAGAAAGAGCGATCGGGCTAATTCTCTAAATTCCAACTCTAGAATCCTATGCTGTATTCCCCATTTAAGCGACTCAAATCGACCCACTCTAGGCTCACTAATGTTTTCCTAGCTTCCATTTCCCTATTCCTGCTTGCCACTATCCCCCTATTAACTACTCCTGACTCTCTCTTCCCAGCGATGGCTCAAACTACTGATGCTCGTGAAGCAGAGGGCGATCGGCTCTTAGGGCAGGGGCTTGCGTATTATGAGGCTGGGCAATTTCCAGCAGCGATGAATTCCTGGCAACAGGCACTGCAAATTTATCGCGCTCTCAAAAACCGCCAACGGGAGGGTTTGACACTAAACCTTTTGGGATACGCTTACCGCTCTCTGGGCAACTCGGCCAAAGCCCTTGAGTATTCACAGCAGAGTTTAGCCATCGCACGCGAAATTAAAGACCGCTACGGGGAAGGTTTGGCACTGGGCAATCTCGGAAGTGTTTACACTTCTCTGGGAAACTCGACCAAAGCCATTGAGTATTCACAGCAATATTTAGCCATCACTCGCGAAATTAAAGACCGCGACGGGGAAGCTAAGGCACTGGGCAATTTGGGAGCCGCTTACCTCAATCTGGGCAACTCGGCCAAAGCCATTGAGTATTCACAGCAAAGTTTAGCCATCGCACGTGAAATTAAAAACCGCCACAGTGAAGGTTTGGCACTGGGCAATCTCGGACGTGCTTACCTCTATTTGGGCAACTCGGCCAAAGCGATCGAGTATTTACAGCAACATTTAGCGATCGCCCGCTCCATTAAAGACCGCGAAGGGGAAGGTAATGCACTGAACAATTTGGGAGGCGCTTACCTCAATCTGGGCAACTCGGCCAAAGCGATCGAGTATTTACAGCTCAGTTTAGCCATCGCCCGCCAAATTAAAGACCGCAAGGGGGAAGGTATCGCACTGGGGAATTTGGGAGTCGCTTACAATTCTCTGGGCAACTCGGCCAAAGCGATCGAGTATTTACAGCTCAGTTTAGCCATCGCCCGCTCCATTAAAGACCGCGAAGGGGAAGGTAGGACACTGAACAATTTGGGAGAGGCTTACAGCTCTCTGGGCAACTCGGCTAAAGCGATCGAGTATTTACAGCTCAGTTTAGCCATCGCCCGCTCCATTAAAAACCGCAAGGGGGAAGGTAATGCACTGGGGACTTTGGGAAACGCTTACCTCAAGCGGAGCAACTATGCCAAAGCGATCGAGTATTTACAGCTCAGTTTAGCCATCGCCCGTGAAATTCAAGACCGCCAGGGGGAGAGTAGAGGACTGGGCAATTTGGGAAACGCTTACCTCTCTCTGGGCAAGCATGCCAAAGGCATTGAATATACACAGCATAGTTTAGCCATCGCCCGCGAACTGAAAGACCGCCAAGGGGAAGGTAATGCACTGAACAACCTCGGAGTGGCGTTCTTGAAAGCTGGCAACCCCACAGAATCTGCAAAAATCCTCGTCAAAGCCATTCAAGTTTGGGAATCGATGCGTCAACTGCTCGGCTCCAACGATGCGAATAAAGTCTCCATCTTTGAAGGACAAGCTCGCACCTATTGGGCTTTACAACAAGTCAGGGTGGCTCAGAATAACCCGATCGCCGCTTTAGAAATTGCGGAACGGGGACGCGCTCGTGCCTTTGTCGATCTTCTGACAGAACGCTTATCTTCAAGTTCTACCAATCCGGTTAACACTTCTCCCGATCGGGAGCAAATCCGACAAATCGCCAAAGCACAGAACGCTACTTTGGTGCAGTATTCGATCGTCTATGACGACTTCCAGATTCATGGCAAAACAGTAGGGCATGAATCCGCGCTCTACATTTGGGTGATTCAACCCACGGGTGAAATCACCTTTCGTCAAGTTGACCTCAAACCCCTTTGGCAAAAACACAACGCCTCTTTAGCCAGCTTGATCGTTGGCAATCAAGAATTCCTCGCCGTCCGCAGTCGCAGCAGTCTTGGCTCCACCCAACCCCAACCCAACTTACCGACACTGCATCAACTGCTGATCGATCCAATTCAAACGCTTCTGCCCAAAGACCCCAACGCCCATGTAATTTTCATTCCCCAAGGTTCCCTGTTCCAGGTGCCCTTTCCCGCCCTGCAAGATGCCAGCGGCACTTACTTAATCGAAAAACACACGATTCTCACCGCCCCCTCGATTCAAGTATTGGATTTGACTCGACAGCAACGGCAGAAGTTAGGCAATCAGCCAGCCAACGGTCGCGGAAATGCTCTGGTGCTCGGTAATCCCACGATGCCACAGGTATCTTTGTCTCCCGGAGAACCGAAACAGCAATTGTCTCCTCTACCTGGGGCCGAAGCTGAAGCTAGAGCGATCGCGCCTCTACTCAAAACTCAAGCCATCACAGGCGCACAAGGGACAAAAGCTGCGATCGTCCAAAAAATGCCGCAAGCATCGATTATTCACTTAGCAACGCATGGATTGCTCGATGATGTGCGCGGATTGGGAAGTGCGATCGCTATGGCTCCCTCTGGCAGCGATGACGGCTTATTGACCGCAGAAGAGATTTTCGACATGAAACTGCAAGCAAGCTTAGTCGTTTTGAGTGCTTGCAACACTGGAGAAGGCAGGATTACCGGGGATGGGGTGATTGGCTTGTCGCGGGCGTTGATTTCGGCAGGAGTGCCGAGTGTGATTGTTTCTTTATGGGCGGTTCCTGATGCGCCGACATCGGAATTGATGCAGGCATTTTATCAAAACTTGCAAAATAATCCCGACAAAGCACAGGCATTGCGGCAGGCAATGTTAACCACGATGAAAACTCATCCCCAGCCGCGAAATTGGGCAGCATTTACTTTAATTGGGGAGGCAGAGTAAGGACGATCGCGACAAGCAGATTATAGAGTACGATCGGGATACTAACTCTTACCGCGAAACTGGCGGCTGCAAAACTTTAGCATCCTTTGCTATTTCCGCTGACTCCAAAACCTCCTCTAAAACCGGAGAAGGAATCGGCACTTCTTCCACTACCTGATGCTTTTCCAAAGTCAAGCGAGACTGCGACGAACCAGACAATCTTTTCAACAATTTCGGTGTCGGATCGTACAGCAAATAAATAATTCGATCGCCCGCTTGCCAAATCTGAGTCGCCGACACTACTTGCAAGTATCCTTGCCTTTCCACCAGCAGCGGCGCCAACTCCCCGGCTTTAACCAAAGCTTGTAAGTGAGCAATCTGAAACTGCAATCCCTCTGTTTTTAACTCAGTTTCCCCCAATTTCACTTCGCCGTCGCTTAAATATTCGTTCCAATCCTTCAGCGATAAATCGGAGACAAAGGCTTGATTGATTTTAGTCGGATTTGCAGGCGTATTTGCTTGCGGATCTTTGGGGAATATTGCCAAAACCCTTGGGGGTGCAAACTCTTCGGCAGCTCGCTGAGCTAACACTAAGTTTACCTCGCCGTTGTTAGTCATTGCCAGAAAAGTTCCCATCGATTCCAGTCCGGCTTCTTCTAACACGCTGTGATCCAGAGCACTGCTCAAAAACACCCGCAAACCCTCTCGTTCTGCTAGCGCACAAGCTTCGGGGTTCGTGTCAATAATTGCCACCGATTCTCCGCGTTCTTGAAACAAGCGAGCAATTAATCTGCTCAAAGGATTTGATCCCACAATTGCCGCACCGGTTGCGGATTTTGAGGTGATGCCCAAAAGTTGAGCCATCCGTCCGGCTGTTAGTCCCTGGACGAAAACTGTCATAATAATTGTTAGGAAAACTAAGGCTTTAATCGAGTCGCCGCCGTTGATTCCCCGTTGGGTGAGCAAAATTGCAAATAAAGATGCGATCGACGCTGAGACAATTCCCCTGGGCGCTACCCAACAAATAAATAATTTCTGCCGCCAATTCAGTCCGCTGTTCCAAGTACACAGCCAAACGTTGATCGGCCGCACTACCCACATTAAAGCTAAAACTGTAAACAAACTTCCCCAACCGAGGGCGACCACACTAGCGAGGGATAAATCTGCCGCCAGCAGCACGAATAGCATGGAAATAGCCAGGACTGTGAGTTGACCTTTAAACCTCCTCAACAGCCTTTCTTCCGGCACAGCAGCGGCTCTGAGGACGATGCCGGAGAGGACTGTTGCCATCAGTCCCGATTCGCTGCGGATTTCTTCTGCTAAGCCGAAAAATCCCCACAAACCTGCTAAAACTACTAAGTTTTTGAGGTCTTCTGAGAGAAATTGCGATCGCTTGAGAATGAATCCCAGCAGCCAACCTCCCGCAACTCCGATGACTGCGCCAACGAAGAGTCGCACGATTAAATCTCGGAACACAATTAGCAAATCAGCATTGCCGTTCAAAATAATATTCAGCACCAATACTGCCAGAATTGCCCCGACAGGATCGATTAAAACGCCTTCTGCTTCTAGCAAGGCCGCAACTTTTTTGTCAACTGATACTTGTTTGAGCAAAGGGCCGATTACTGTCGGGCCTGTGACGACTACTAGAGAAGCATACAGAAATGCGATCGGCCAGGGAAATTCCCCCAACCAGTGTGCGGCCATTCCGCCGCCAATTAGCGTAATTAAAGTGCCTACTGTAACTAAATTGCGGATGCTGCCGGAAAGTTTACCCAAATCTCGCAATTCCAAATTCAAGCCACCTTCAAACAGAATTAAAGCTACGCAAAGGGATACCATAACTTCCAAACCG
This sequence comes from Microcoleus sp. S36b_A4, assembly GCF_036700645.1. Lineage (NCBI taxonomy): Bacteria > Bacillati > Cyanobacteriota > Cyanophyceae > Oscillatoriales > Microcoleaceae > Microcoleus > Microcoleus sp. S36b_A4. The sequence goes on from NZ_JAUBPI010000037.1 coordinate 25,242, forward strand.
CTTCCCAGCAGATTCGGGTGCAGCACTCCCAAGCAGTCTGGGCCGGCTAAAATGCCAAACAACAGCAAAAAGACGATCGCCGGAACTTTCAGATAAGCGGCGAGAACTTGAGCGCTGATGCCACAGATGACGGTCATGACCATCAACTGGGTGATGTTAAAGGGGATTTCCATAGATATAATTGTTACAGGCTGCCCGCTCAGTTTTAAATGTTCGATCGCGGGTAATTGGAGTGCAGGCGCTATTTTCGGCGCAGCTTACAAACTCGGCACGGCCCTGGATTTTTCCCAATAAGATTAAAAAACCTTGATAGTCGCTATAACTTTATCAGATAATTCTCTTGCCGTCAAAGATGGGAGTAAGCTGTAGCTAAGCGAGAGATTGTCTGTTATGTTAGAGAGTTGGACGGGGATGCGGGAACAGAGGGAGAGGATTTGACGAATTTTGATGGGGAGTCATTCGATTTTAGATTTGAGATTTGAGATTTTGGATTGACTTGCGCGAGATAAATTCGGAGGCTTGAGGATTTTCGATTTGGGATTGATTCCACGGATAAATCACGTGGCGGGTACCACCTTTGAAATTCGCTTGTCAATCTCAAATCTCAAATCTCAAATAGCAAGAGTTGTCGGCTTTCCAATTACAGAGCGATCAAACCCCCAAATTTATCTGTGGAGTCAATCTCCCATCTAAAAACTCCCATCTAAAATTTATAATCGACTGGCATTCTGCCACCTGCGAAAAAACTCCGATAGAATGGCCGGCGAAATTCGCCCTTCCAGCCAATCTAAAGCCTGGTTTTGCTGGGGTGCGGCCCGATAAAATTTGCACGCATCTATCAGCCGAATCGGAGAATTAGTGACAATAGATTGAGCTCGCCATTTTTGTGCAAACTCGTTAATAATAGCCGGAGAAATTTGTTTTTGCAGCCAATCTAAAGCTTGGTCTTGTTGTGCTAAACCGCGATAAAATTTGCCCACATCTATCAATCGCAAATTACTGTCTTGAGGTAAGGTAGTTGCCCGCCATTTTTGAGCAAATTCCCCTAAAACAGAGGTAGGAACCTGACTTTGCAGCCAAATTAAGGCAGTATCTTGGCTAGCCTTAGCTTGATAAGACGAGAATACCTGAGTCAGCCGCACGTCTGAGATGGGAGGGGGAGTCGGAGTGGGAGTCGGCTGCGGAGTGGGTGTCGGGACTGGAGGGGGAACAATTACTTTGGGAGGTTTTCGCATCAAAGCGGCCCAGGTTTTGAGGCTGGCAATGCCGTCTGGATTGAGACCTTGAGATTTCTGAAACGAGATGAGCGCCGCTGTGGTGTTGGCCCCAAATTTACCGTCCATCGCCCCTTGATAGAAACCTTTAATTCTTAATTCCTTCTGGATGTCTGCAACTTTATAACTTACTGTGCCTTCTCGGACGCTTTCAAAAATATTGGTGTCTACATTGCCCGATACGCCCGACACGGTGCCGCTGTCGCTGTACTGCCAAAAAGTCCATGTTTTCCAGCCGCCGGGAACCCAAGGTTCCTCAGCAGTGGTATAGTGAGCAATCCACAGTGGGTAATCTGCCAACCGTTTTGTTCCCAAGTTGTCCCAGAAAGCGGGGTAGGTGTAGATAATCGGCCGCATCAAGGTGGCTTTTTCGACTGCTTCTAACCAAATTGCGGCTCGATCGCAAAATTGATCCACATTCAAACCGCCTGTAGTTTCCAAATCCAAGACAGGTGGCAAATCCCCCGCTTCGAGTTTTACAGTTTTCAAGAACAAATCTATTTGTTCTTGAACGCTGCTGGCAGGTTGAAAAAAGTGGTAAGCACCGCGGTGAATCCCCGCCGCTTTCATCGCCACCCAATTGCGAGCGAAAGTTTGGGCAACGAACGTTGCACCTTCGGTCGATTTGACAAAACTGAAGGTAATACCATCCCGCGCAACGGCTGGCCAATTGACATTGGGCTGGTAGTCGGAAACATCTATACCGCGAATACTCATATTACGAAGAGTTGAGAAAAGCTGGTTTGCTCTGAAGCAGCGACTCGATTAAGGGTACATTAAATTGTAATACTAAGTCGCTAAGTGTTTTTTTGCAGGGGAGATTGTGCGAATGAACTTCGATCGAATAGAGCCCGGCCCTGGTGAAGAGTCTGTTTGGGATTACCCGCGTCCCCCTCGGCTTGAGGAATCGACCAAACACGTACAGATAATTTTTAATGGAGTGACGATCGCCGACACGCGCCGTCCTCAGCGGGTATTGGAGACCAGTCACCCTCCTGTCTACTATATCTGCCCCGATGACATCAAAATAGAATATTTGCACAAAACTTTACGGGGTTCTTGGTGCGAGTGGAAGGGACAAGCCGGTTATTACACTGTGACGGTAGAGTCAAAAGAAGTAGTAAATGCGGCTTGGTTTTATCCCAATCCTAATCAGGTTTTTGCAGCTATTAAAGATTATGTGGCTTTTTATCCGAGCAAGATGGATGCCTGTTATGTGGACGGGGAATTAGTGCAATCTCAACCTGGGGATTTTTACGGCGGCTGGATTACCAAAGATATTGTCGGCCCGTTTAAGGGAGGGCCAGGAACTTGGGGGTGGTGAGGGAGTTTTGAGTTTTGAGTTTTGAGTCGAGGACAGGGGCAGACACCGCGTTTTTTTACGCAAAACCTCGTTACAGCCTCAACCCGGTTTAAAAACCACGTTTCTTGAGTTTGTATACACCATAAATGAGTTGAGGAATGGCGCAAAAATCGGTTTTTTTTACGCCGTAAAAATCCCCTAGTAAAAAATCTAGTAAAAAATCCATAATAATTCAATAAATCGGGAATTTAGTGAGCATGAATCAATGCAAGGCAGCTACCGCAAAAACTAACGCAGCAGCTTCTTCCATTATTAAAAAATAATATAGTAAAGATTACAGGTACTGGCAATAAATAAATAATTATATAATTTAATAGCTGACACTAGCTTTGTTGCTGGTTTATTGTTTATTCGGATCTGCGCTGTGTCTGTTGAATTTATTGAACCCTCTAACTCGCCCGAAAACTCACCCCAAAATTTATCTTTAGAGTCTACTCTTCAGGATCTATCTCTATTTAATTTCCAGGTTGACTCCTCATATCTCGCCAAAGAAATAGCTCGGTTGTTTCAATCTCACCCGCTGCTTCCGGGAGTTATCTTAACCGTAAATGGGGAATTTTTAGGGATGATATCGCGTCGGCGATTTATGGAACGCATGAGCCGCCCTTACGGAGTAGATATATTTGCTTGCAGACCGATTATAGCCTTGTATCAAATAGCTCAAACCGATATTTTGATTTTACCAGGAGTAGCCTTAATTGTCATGGCAGCTCAGCGCTCCGTGCAGCGACCGCCGGAACTGCTTTACGAGCCGATTGTTGTGCAGTTAGAACCTCAAGTTTACCGACTTTTAGACGTGCATCAACTCTGGGTAGCTTTATCCCAAATTCACCAACAAGCTACTTGGTCTATGAGCGAACTTTATTACAATTTATCGCTCACGCAATCCGAGTTAGAAGCAGCTAATTCTCAATTAAAAGCAGCTAATTCCGAATTGTATCGCCTTGCCAACTTAGATGGCTTAACTCAGGTTGCCAACCGTCACTGTTTTAACGAATACTTAGAGAAAAAGTGGCAAGAATTGGCGGAAGCAGCATCAGAACTATCTTTAATTTTATGCGATGTAGACTTTTTTAAGAAATACAACGATACTTATGGACATCAGGCGGGAGATACTTGCTTGCAGCAGGTAGCCCAAGCCATTTTGGAAGCGGTAAATTACTCAACAGGCGAAGTTTCGGGCGAGAGTCTGGTAGCCCGTTACGGAGGCGAAGAATTTGCAGTGATTTTGCCTCAGACTTCACCGGAAATAGCTGTCTGGATTGCAGAGAAAATTCGAGTGTGGATTAAAAAACTAAAAATTGAACACGTTAATTCAGAGGTGTGTTCTTTCGTGACCCTGAGTTTGGGGGTAGCGAGTACGGTTCCTCAGCCCGAAACTTCCCCGGAAAAACTGCTTGCGGCGGCAGACCGTTCGCTTTATCAAGCTAAAGACTTAGGGCGCGATCGAGTAATTTGAGATTTGAGATTTGAGATTTGAGATTGAAAAAAGTGATCCACGGATTTATCCGGGGCTTGTTTAATGGTTTCCATCATAGATTATCGAGCAAATCGCTGATCGACCTGCCGATGGTAGCCAGCAATTTCTCCAAAGCTTTCATCTGCTTGACGGTGAAGGTGGGTACATTCTTCCCCAACTCCCAACGGCTGATTGTTTGCGACGAAACGCCAAGCTCTCGCGCCAAATCTTCCTGACTCATCTCCAGTTCTTCCCTGAGCTTCTTCAAATGCGACTCTTGATCTTCAGGTCGCGGAACGGGCTTTTTCGGCATATCCTTGATCGCAGATTTTTCCGATCAGATGCTTAAACATCTTACTTCCTTCCTCGGAGAAGATTATCTACTTCTGATTCTTCCTTCGCGTTTTTCGCGTCTTCGCGGTTCAATCATACTAATTTTTCCGACCCGAAAACAGTAATTAAACCACAAACAGATCGCGCAACGCTAAGGCGCATAGCTGGAAAGGCGCGATCGCTCCTATTCTCATTTGAAATGTTATCGGGCGATCGTCCCCAGTCTACAAAGACTCGCACCAAGCACGCTCCGCCGTCCAGTGCCTGTCTGAAGATTCATAAATCCTCAACCCATCCAACCCGGCATTTTGGATCATCTCCTCAACTTCATCCAGCGTAAATGCTGCTTGCAACGAATCGCTGAATAACTGTTTCTGATGCGCGTTGCAATCTCCCGCATACAGATTGACTAAATTATCCCTGATTTCCGCTTTTTCCGGCCGCAGCAAATCCCGCAAAAAAATTGCTCCCTGCGGCTTCAACACCCGTTTGACTTCCTGCAAAAACGGCAGCGGATCGGGCAAATGGTGGATAATGCTGTTGGAAATCACCATATCAAAATAATTGTCAGGGTAAGGCATGGCTTTAGCATCGATCAGTTCGAGACTAATTTGCGATCGCACGCCCGCCTTTTCCACATTTTGGGCCCCGACTTTCAGCATATTTGCCGACAAATCGATGCAGGTCAATTTCCATGCTGGCCGCATTTGAGAAATTGCGATCGGAATTCTCGCCGTACCCGTCCCCGCATCCAAAACGTTTCCAAAAACCGGCCCCAACGCCGCAGCACTCTGAGCAAAAGCAGCATTAACCTCAGTAAAGTCCATCGAATCGTATTCGATCGCCTCATCCAAGGAATCCATCACTTCCGGTTCTAAAACTCGCTGCATAAAATTTATCTCGTTATCTGGCATTGCCATATAGGGGTTCAGTTTCGCCTGCAAAAGCTCGATTAACTCCGGTTCCATATATTCGTAATTGTCCGGGATTTGCAGGCAAATAACTTTCTTGCCTTCGAGACTTTCGGGAAATTTGCTGCGAAGTCGATCGCCATGCTTCTTCTCCATCACAAATATTAAATCCGCCCAACCGACAAGACCCTCAGTGACTCTAATTCTTGCACCTTTTTCTGTTCCAGCTGATCGTACACTGTAGCCGCTAACCTTCTCGCATATCTTCTCGGCAGTCAAACTTCTCCACTTATTCTGACTGCACACAAACAATATCTTGATTTTATCCATTCAGACACAATTACAAAATTCTATGTTTATCGTGGCACAGGCGTCCCGCCTGTGCTTCCAAAGCGGTTAAAAATTTCCTTCTAATTTTCCCCCGATCGCACCTTCTTTACCACAAATACTATATTTTGTCAAACTTGGCAAAATCGGCGTTACAATTCTTAAACCATAAAATGCGGGTTTTGCATAAATAATTGTACTTATTACATTTGCAGAGTTCGTTAATTTTACGATTTTAAAAGCTTTCAGGGTCAAAAACTTAAATTAGTCATAATGCCCCTGGATTGTGAAAATCGTACCACAAGCCTCAAAGCAAGTAAATAGGTAAAATAATTGAGAATGAAGTCAATAATTTTCGTCATTTTTAGATTTTCTTAAGATTTCAGCCGTCAAAATAGATCGAACATTTAAAACTAAATCAACTTTTAGATTGTTTTTGCTTATTAAAGTAGCTGGAATTGCCCCGAAGACCGATCGACCCTCAAAAATAGATACAGATGCTCGATCGCCCAATGGCATCCAACCAAACTCGATCGAACTCTGCTAAAATTAGTAAAACGAAGTCGTTATGAGTTTAAGTAAAGAGCTATGACCAACGAAACCGTAGAAAACCTAGTAATTATCGGATCAGGCCCTGCCGGCTACACCGCAGCCATCTACGCTGGGAGGGCAAACCTGAAACCCTTAGTGTTTGAAGGCTACCAAGCGGGAGGCGTCCCCGGCGGTCAACTGATGACCACCACAGAAGTCGAAAACTTCCCCGGCTTTCCCGAAGGCATCACCGGGCCGCAACTGATGGATCGGATGAAAGCTCAAGCAGCGCGCTGGGGTGCCGAATTATACACAGAAGATGTAATTTCGGTGGATTTGACCAAGCGTCCGTTTACAGTGCGATCGGAAGACAGAGAAATCAAAACCCACACGATAGTAATCGCTACAGGCGCGACAGCGAAAAGGCTGGGGCTGCCTAGCGAACACGTATTTTGGAGTCACGGCATTTCTGCCTGTGCGATTTGCGACGGCGCTACCCCAATTTTTAAAGGAGTAGATTTAGCTGTAATCGGCGCGGGCGACACAGCAGCGGAAGAATCTATTTATTTGACAAAATACGGCTCTCACGTACATATGCTGGTGCGGCGCGATCAAATGCGCGCGAGCAAAGCCATGCAAGACCGAGTGCTGAGCAATCCCAAAATTACCGTGCACTGGAACACCGAAGCAGTGGATATCTTGGGAGAGCCAGGGGGCAAAATGGACGGGGTGAGACTTAGAAATATCGAGACCGGCGTCGAGAGCGATTTGCTGGTGAAAGGATTGTTTTATGCGATCGGTCACACTCCCAACACTCAACTGTTCCAAGGTCAGCTAGAACTCGACGAAGTAGGTTATATCATTACCAAACACGGTTCGGTAGAAAGCAGCGTCGAGGGAGTTTACGCCGTCGGCGACGTACAAGACCACGAGTTTCGCCAAGCCATCACCGCCGCCGGTAGCGGTTGTATGGGGGCGATGTTGGCAGAAAGGTGGCTGTCGTCCAATGGTTTAGCTCAGGAATTCCACCAAACCGAGGAATCCGAGCAACCCGTCGCAGCGCCGGAAGCTCAAAAAGTACGCAAAACCAGCGCGAACTTTGATATCCAAGACACGCGCCACGAAGGAGGTTATGCTCTGCGGAAACTTTTCCACGATAGCGATCGACTGATTGTGGTCAAATATGCCTCTCCGAGTTGTGGGCCTTGCCACAGCCTCAAGCCAATTTTGAGCAAAGTAGTAGATGAGTTCGAGGGCAAAATCCACTATGTGGAAATTGACATCGAAGAAGATCCAGAAATTGCTGAAAATGCTGGCGTGATTGGTACGCCGACGATTCAGTATTTCAAAGACAAAGATTTGGTGGCTGAGCTCAAAGGAGTTAAGCCGAAAAGCCAGTACCGCGAGTTAATTGCCAGTAATTTGTAGAAAGGCAAATTAGCGAAGACTTTTTAACCGCAGAGATCAGCGGATGAACACGGATGAACGCTGATGTAATCTGATCTGCGTGTATCTGCGTTCATCTGCGGTTAAAAAGTCTTCCTATGGTTTTCGGTAAATATTGATATGCTGATGAAAACAAATCTGACGCACCAATTATCAATTATGGCTCAAAGCCGCCTCCGACTGCCGCGATTTCTCAACAGTGCCTCACCGTCAAGCCTGTCAATGAAAATGATGTGGGCAGGTTTGACAATAACTGTCGTGTTTATATTGGTAGCCACCTTGTCTCCAGCTATGCAAGCTTGGGGATGGCTGCAAAATCCTACCGAGGCTTTGAGTAACCCCATCCACGAACCGCCGTCGGCGAATTATTGGTTTGGTACTAGCCGCAGCGGCTACGATGTGTTTTCGCGCACGCTGTTTGCTTCTCGCGCGGCTTGGCAAGTGGTAATTTTAGCCACTGCTTTGAGTTTGTTTATCGGTGTGCCGCTGGGTTTGGTTAGCGGTTATTTGGGCGGTAAGCTCGATCGAGTGTTGTTATTTTTAATGGATACAATTTATACTTTGCCGGGGCTGCTACTTTCTTTGACGCTAGCGTTTGTAGTGGGAAAAGGAGTTTTTAATGCTGCGATCGCCCTGAGCATTTCCTACATCCCTCAATACTACCGCGTCGTCAGGAATCACACCGTCAGCGTCAAAACCGAATTGTTTGTCGAAGCCGCGCGAGCAATGGGTGCTGACACTTGGACAGTGCTTTCGCGCTACCTGTTTCTCAATGTGATTCAGAGCGTACCGGTGCTGTTTGCGCTCAACGCTGCCGATGCAATTTTAACATTAGGAGGTTTGGGATTTCTCGGATTAGGACTTCCCGAAGCAACTCCCGAATGGGGACACGACTTGCGTTTAGCTTTAGATGCGCTACCTACCGGCATTTGGTGGACGGCTTTGTTTCCCGGTTTGGCAATGACTTTAATGGTGGTGGGACTGTCTTTGGTGGGAGAAGGATTAAACGAGTTTGTGAATCCTCGCCTGCGGAATCAGCAGTAACCTGTCTTGGGGTTAAATTAAGTTGGCAGTTAGGACTTTAGTGGTTATTCAGCAATATAACAAAAACTGAAGTCCTGACTACAAACACACGCTATAAAGAGATGGTAATATCAGCCCGATTAATTAATTACTAAATCTTTCTCTCAATAAGGTTAATTCTTTCTAGTAAACCTTCGTTGGGTTGTCAATATAGACAGGGAGCCGAAATTTTTCTTGATAGCTTCATCCCCTAACGGTCAAGCCACATAATTTAAACCAGAGTAGAGGATAAAGCGAGACTCTGTGCTTTCTGAGGACACGCTGTAAATAATAACAAAATTTTGAGCATCGCACCAACGTCCTACCGTTCCATTGCTTTAAGTATCCTGAAGTTGAGGCCTTCTCTAACCATAGCAAGCACATCGCTAACTGGATAAATTTTTCTTCCCTGGCAGAGTTATCATCGGCAGGCAGTTGCAGCAAAGTCGGCTGTGGCTTTTTTCCGTCTGCTTGAAATTATCAAGACAATTCGGGAATAGTACCTAAAATTGATGGAATGAGTTTATTGAATCTTCACACTGTCACAATGTATTTAAAGGAATCGTGAAGTTATACTTCCGGGAGATGTCGAATTGTATTGTTTGTGAGACCGTGCGATCGCGCAAGTGCGAACCGAAAGCCAAAAATTTTAGAGAAGTCCGCAGCCTAGAGTTGCGCGGCGGGTTAACTCTCAGTAGAATTTATCCTGGTGGTTTTTGCCATGGACGCGACAAACTCGTGTCGAACTGCTTAAATAAGAATGTGACGTTAAGAACTTAATGTGATTTAACGTGAAAATTAAACCCAATTTCTGAGATTTGAGCTAACTTAACAATGAAAGCCCCTGTTGCACTACTCAACCCGCAACGCTTCATTGGGGGTCAGAGTCGGTCTTTAATCCAGAGTTACCGACTTAAAACTAAAGCTACGAGCTTTATTCAATCGCAGATTGCGTATGATTCAATTCAGGGAAACAGGGTAATGATGGGTGTATCTACACGGATTGTATTGGTTCCCATTTGGGCAACTCAAAAATTGTCTGCTAACTGTCTGGCCAACTACGCCGCAGCCGTTCACCCAGATATACGCAGAAAACAGGGCCGTTTGATCGTGCCAAAGTTTTTGCGGGCCGTTCTCAGGATTTAGCAGAGCCGGACATGAGTTAGTATTGTCAAGCTAAGCTGACAGAGTTTTCCTAGTTCTTGACCAACAATGGAAAACAACTTCCATTTTTTGTGAGAAAGGCTACAATCGGGAAGGTCTTTGCAAGATCCGATTCTCCCCGTTTGGTGCTTCAACCCTCTGCTGTTGCATTTGAGGCAGCAGACCGGCATCCAAGGTGGCGAAAACTTGCCGTGCAACTGTCATGTCTGACAACCAGAGTGAAAGCAAGGCGAATCAAAAGTTCGACACCTCCAATACAAAAGTTAGAGGGTTCCGTGCGGGAAAACTTGTACGGGTAAAAGCTCGAAGTACCGAGTAAAAAAGCCAGTATTTTTGGAAGTGTGATCGATCGCACTTCATGGTTTGCTTCTCTGGGCAAGGTATTGCAGATGATGTGGTAACTCGCTCCGAAAGAAAAAGCCGCTAGCTCAATTTAAGGTCGCGATGTTAAAATCTGCGATCAATTGAATGCGCTGACTGCTTCAAACCAGAACTCGAACCGTGACTCATAAAACAGGTGCAGTTTCGGTAACAAATTCAGCTAGCAGACCAAAAATCCCACTATTTCTTCCTGCGGGAATGTCAATACTGGCTAACTTGTCTAAACTACAAACAGACACTATTCCACTGTTATTTATTCTTTAATTCAGGAGCATGAGGAAGACGGCATGATCCCAGCTAACACCGTACTCGCAACCACAATTACACCGGAAATGGAAACAATCGAGTTGCTTCGCAGCGCCGAAAGCGTTCTACCTGAGAGCGAGTTAGAACTCTTTATCGACGAAGAAGACGATCGAGAAGAATTCTTAGACTCTCAATCTGAGGAAGATCCTAAATCTGGCAAAGGCGCCAAAGCCCGCCGTCGAGCACAGGCAAAGAAAAAGCATTATACTGAAGACTCTATTCGTCTTTACCTGCAAGAAATCGGTCGGATTCGACTGCTGCGAGCTGACGAAGAGATTGAACTAGCACGCAAGATTGCAGATTTGCTGGAATTAGAGCGAGTTCGAGAACAACTGCTCGAAGAGTATAACCGCGAACCTAAAGACAGCGAATGGGCGAATGCTGTAGATATGGCACTTCCTGCATTCCGTCACCGACTCCACGTCGGTCGTCGGGCCAAGGAAAAAATGGTGCAATCAAACCTGCGTTTGGTGGTGTCGATCGCCAAAAAATACATGAATCGCGGTTTGTCTTTCCAAGATTTGATTCAGGAAGGCTCTTTGGGTCTGATCCGGGCCGCGGAAAAATTCGATCACGAAAAAGGCTACAAGTTTTCTACCTACGCAACTTGGTGGATACGTCAAGCCATTACCAGGGCAATCGCCGATCAATCGCGCACTATCCGCCTGCCGGTTCACCTTTACGAAACCATTTCGCGGATCAAAAAAACTACCAAACTCCTGTCTCAGGAAATGGGTCGCAAGCCTACGGAAGAAGAAATTGCTACCCGCATGGAGATGACGATCGAGAAGTTGCGGTTCATTGCTAAGTCCGCACAGTTGCCCATCTCTCTAGAAACTCCGATCGGCAAAGAGGAAGACTCACGTCTGGGAGATTTTATTGAATCTGACGGGGAAACACCAGAAGATCAAGTCTCGAAAAACTTGCTTAGGGAAGACTTGGAAAGCGTTTTGGATACTCTCAGCCCCCGAGAACGAGATGTACTGCGGCTGCGTTATGGGTTAGATGACGGACGGATGAAGACCTTGGAGGAAATTGGTCAAATCTTTAACGTCACTCGTGAGCGAATTCGCCAAATCGAGGCTAAAGCCCTGCGGAAGTTGCGCCATCCTAACCGCAACAGCATCTTAAAAGAATATATCCGCTAGAGTAATTTGCTAGCATCACCCAAAAGAGTGATTCGCACTCTTTTTTTTGGGGGGGAGACCCCCCGCCCCGGTTTGAGTTATAGCGGTTAAATTTTGTGCTGCTAACTGCCCGGAGCAAGTGGCTATTTGCTGCCCAAATCCCGCTGCCAAAAATTAGGGAGTCCATTACGGAACTCCCAAACTTTGCAGTGTCACCAAATTCTTAACTAGAAAATTACATCAGACCCCAAAAGTGCAGCAGGCCTTGACCGGAAACCAATTCGATGATGACAGCGGCAGAGAAACCAATCATCGCCAAACGACCGTTCCAATTTTCGGCTCCCTCGCTAAAGCCCCAGTTCCAAGCGTTGCGTTTTTGTTCTTGCATAGTGCGAACTCCTTTCGTTAACTTTTGTAAGTAAGGCTTATGTAAATAAATATAACATTAACTTGAAAAAAGTACGAACCTGTGAAAGTGATATCGGTAACAAGGGTCGATCGACCTTGAGGATTTTACCTAACAGGAAAAATAGCCAACTCTGTATCAGGATCGAACAAGTGAATTTTGTCATGGGCGATGGCCAACCAAAGCTCCTCGCCAACTCGGATCGATCGCTCAGGAGGAACCCGCACTTGCATCCTCACCGCCGGAGCATCCGTCAAACAAACCCCCAAATAAGTTTCGTGTCCCAAAGCCTCTACAATTTCCACTTGTACCGAAAGATTTTTGGTAGCCGGAGGGTTAATGCTCAGATGTTCCGGCCGAATGCCCAAAATTAGCTTTCGCCCGTCATACTGTTGTAGACTTTTTGCCCAAATATCGGGTAAAGTAAAGCGAAATTGCGGGTGAGAAATCAACAGCGGAGCACTAAATTCCACCGACAAAAAATTCATCGGCGGAGAACCGATAAACTCAGCAACAAACAAATTAGCCGGCTTATTGTAAAGCTCTAGAGGTCGAGCTACTTGCTGAAGCTGGCCTCTATTCATAATAGCAATCCGATCGCCCATAGTCATCGCCTCAGTTTGGTCGTGAGTCACATAAATAGTTGTAGTTCGCAACTGTCGCTGCAACTGCACAATTTGCGATCGAGTTTCCGCCCTCAATTTCGCATCAAGATTCGATAACGGTTCGTCCATCAAAAAAACTTCAGGATTTCGAGCCATCGCCCTACCCAAAGCTACCCGCTGCTTTTGCCCTCCCGAAAGTTGTTTCGGCAAGCGACTTAAAAGAGATTCTATTTGCAATAATTCAGCTACCTTCAGGACTCGTTCTCCTACGGCTTTTTCCCGTTCCGATAAATAGCGCAAACCCGGAGGCAGCTTGCGAGTCGCTCCTCCTAAAAAGTCCTCAAACAAAAGATAAATAAGAGGATTTTTAAAAGAATTAGAAGCTAAATAATTAATAACCTCTTCTACTTTCTTGCTGATTCCTTCTGCATTCTGGCTAGTTCCTTCTCTTCCTCCTTCTGCCTTCTGCCTTAGCTCTTCTTCCATCTTTCGTCTTCCATCTTCCGTCTTCCGTCTTTCATCTTCCGTCTTCCGTCTTCCGTCTTCCGTCTTCCTTCTTTGGTCTTTCTCCCTTTCCGAGCGGCGCAATCCAAAGGCGAGATTATCGTAAACTGTTAAGTGAGGATAGAGAGCATAATTTTGAAATACCATAGCGATATCTCGGTCTTTAGGAGGCAAATCGTTAACCAGCCGATCGCCCACCCAAATATTGCCGGCAGTCAAAACTTCCAAACCGGCGATCGATCGCAGCAAAGTGCTTTTTCCGCAGCCAGAAGGGCCCACCAGCACCATGAACTCCCCGTCTTCGACCGTTAGGTTAATGCGCCGCAAAACGCTGTTAGACGCAGGGCGATCGGCTATAGGCGAGACATTTTCTGCGACAGTGTTTGCTTCTTTTTCCTGTTCTCCTTGGCGGAGAGGAAAACTTTTGTAGATATTTTCTAATACAACTTGCGCCATTAAACAATTTTAGATTTTAGATTTTAGATTTTAGATGGGGGAATTGGGAATTGGGAATTGGGCATAGGGCATTGGGTCTTGGTAATTGAGATATTCAAGGAAGGAGGAAGTTGGGGAACGAGCAGTGTACAGGATTTAAATGATTTAACGGATGGATGTTGAAGTCAGAAGTCAGAGGTCACAAATCAGATTAATGCCCCATGCCCCATGCCCCATGCCCCATGCCCCATGACTATTGACTATTGACTATTGACTGCTGATAACTTTGATGATTCTTTCACCTGGATTTAGGTCAAAAACTCGATCGCCTGCAGCATCTTTCCCCCAAAAAGCTATAGCATCAATAGTCGATCGCAGCACGCGGCCAGAATTAGTAAAAAGTTTGACATCCGTACCCGGAACAGCCTGCAGCAAGCCAACTAAAGCATCTTTAGGCTCTGAGAAACGAAAAGCTTGAGTGCCAATTTCGCCCCGGTTAGTAAGTCTGACAGAACCTGCAGGCATTCGTTTTGCCCAACCCAACTCGGAAAATAGCACCAGACTGTCGTCCGGGTAGAGAGTGATGCAGCCCACCAACTGTTCCTGCTTCCGCAACCTGGTTACTTGAGAACCCTGGGCCGCGCGGCCCATTGGCGGCAGTTGTTCGTCATCAATCTCAAACCGAAGGACTCGGCCTCCTGAAGTTGCGATCGCCACTTGCTCGCCGACTTTAGCCAGACTCGCACAGCGCAGCCGATCGTCCTCCTTGAGTTTAACAACAGTAACGCCACGATTAGTCAAATCAGCAAATTCCTGCATCGGCAAGCGCTTAATTTTTCCTTGCTGAGTCAGAGTTACTAAATCTGCCGCTTCCGAATTTCCCGGCAAAATAAAATGTGCAACTGTGATTTCCGACAAAGCGCGACCGGCACTGTCTTTAGTAGCACTCGGCGACAACAAACTAACGATCGGCGTTCCCCGGTCTTTGGCGCTACTACTAGGAATATCGGCCACTTTCAACGGGTAAGCTTTGCCGTTAGGAGTTAAGATGACCAAAGTGCGATCGGTTTTCGTCAGATTTGCCGTCACAATAAAATCTTCATTTTTTTCTAAAGCTGAAACCGATTTTTCGCGACTTTTCGAGCGTGGCTTTTCCCCTGTCGGCAAGCGTCGCACGTACTGCTTGTGCGAAAATTCAACAATAGTTTCCTCTGGCTCAAGAACGGGCAATAAGTTAGGCTGAATCGTTGCCGGTGACAACTGCTTCACCCCAGAATTTTTCTTACCAGCAAATTGTGATTCGGCGTTTGCTGCGCGTGCAGTTCCATTGGCGAATTTAGTGCGGCGGGGGTCGGCGTACTTGCGTTTTAGCGATCGAAATTCCTTCTTTAAAGCCTTCAAAAGTTCGCGCCTGTCGCTCAACAACCGCTGCAATTCTTGAATATTAGCCATCAACTCATCCAACTCAGACTGCAAATTTTGCCTTTCCAAACCAGTCAGCCTCCGCATAGGCATCGCCAAAATCGCATCAGCTTGACTTTCGCTCAAATTGAGGCGAACTTGGAAAGTTTGCTTAGCAGTAGAGCCGTCAGGAGAATTTCTGAGAATGTCGATCGCGGTATCAAGATTTGTCAAAGCCAACATTAAGCCTTGGACAATATGACAGCGGCGTTCAGCAGCCTGCAACTCGTAATTGTAGCGGCGGGTAAGAGTCACTTCCCGGAAATCCAGAAATTCCTGCAACAATTGTCGGAGTGTCAACTGTCGCGGTTGACCGTTGACAATTGCCAGCAAAATCGCGCCAAAATTTGTTTGCAGGTCAGTTTGTTGGTAAAGGCGAGCCAGAACCGCTTCTGGGGTAAATTCCCGCTTGAGTTCAATCACAACTCGAATCCCTTCGCGATCGCTCTCGTCACGCAAATCAGAAATACCGTCGAGGCGGCCAGCATTAACCAACTCCGCCACCTTTTCAATCCAAGCCGCCTTATTTACCTGAAACGGAAACTCCGTCACCACGATCGCCGTTTTAGTACGCACCTTGCGATTACCTGGCACCTCTTCCACCCCGGCCACACCCCTGACCGCAATGCTGCCTCGGCCCTTAGTGTAGGCGTCAACAATGCCCTCTGTAGCGACAATTTCCCCTCCGGTTGGAAAATCAGGGCCCGGAATCAGTTCTATCAACTTCTCGTCGGATAGTTCCGGGTTTTCAATCAAAGCAATTAAACCGTCTACCACCTCCCCCAAATTGTGCGGCGGGATATTAGTTGCCATCCCCACAGCAATGCCCGTACAGCCGTTGAGTAACAGAAACGGCAACTGAGCAGGCAGCGCCGTTGGTTCCTGCTGGGAACTGTCAAAGTTAGCAGTAAAATCAACAGTTGCATCGCCGACTTGGGTTAGCATAGCTTCGTGGGCGATCGGTGCCAGCCTCGTTTCCGTATAGCGCATAGCAGCCGCCGGATCATTGTCCACCGAACCGAAATTGCCGTGACCCGCCAGTAAGGGATACCGGCTCGAAAACTCCTGAACCATGCGTACCAGAGCGTCGTAAACCGATTGGTCGCCGTGGGGGTGATATTTTCCCAAAACATCTCCAACTACCCGGGCGCACTTACGGTAAGGTCGGTCTGGCGTCAGACCAAGTTCGTGCATCGCATATAAAATTCGACGGTGAACAGGTTTTAAACCGTCGCGGACATCAGGCAAAGCTCGCCCGACGATCACACTCATGGCATATTCGAGGTACGATTGCTGCATCTCGGCGTGCAGAGGCGTAGAAATTACTTGCCCGGAAAGTAGGTTGAGTTGTTTAGCCATGAGTCTTTGTGTCCGTTAATTCCTGAGTGAAAACAGCCTCTGTCAATAATGCCGAGGTTCCCTGTCTCGATTGAAAAGCCTTTGCCGCAGGCGAACCGAAAGTTCGACCCAACCGCCCAGTTGAAGAATAAAAATAAACTTAACTTGTGAAAGCAGAATCAGAGTCCCGAAGACGGGCAACACTTGCCTCTTACTCTCCACTCTTACCCTAACCTCTATGTTGCCTTCATTTGTGCCTACCTGTCTATTTACCTTCTGCCGTGAGAAGATTGATTCACAGGAGAACACGGAATGCCCAAAACTCAGAACCTAGTGAGGCTTTAGCTTTTCCTAGGAAAGCGTCACGAGGGACTTGAGTCCCCGTCAATCCATGATAGAATTTAATTGCAATTAGGAATAACCATCTACACGAAGAAATATTTTATTCAGGAGAAACCCCAGATTGATCTCGTCTCAGTACAGCCGTAGCGTGGATCAAGCAGCAATGGTAGACGATCGAGCTTACCGTGTTTTGGCAAGCGTGATGGACTCCGAAAGTATTAAAAAAGAAAAGTAAGCGGAATTGGAATACGTCTGGTACTGGTACTTGTTCTGATCGTGTAGAGGCGACTGGACTATGAGTGAAGTCCAAGTTTTGGGCTTATTGAACCATAGAGCGTGGCCGTGACTCGCTGAGAGTGTCAAAAATGCCGATATTTATGAATTCATCAGTCAAAAGCTCTCCTGGCGATATCTCCTAGTCTGACATCCCCTTGATGAACGCAAGCGTCGATATTTTGAGCCGTTTTGAGGGGTTAAAACTGAGTATTAGGAATCTCCAACAATCCCCGCTAGATTCGCTACTTCAAAGGCTGTGGCGACGGGAGTATGTGAATAAACATGGCTTGATTATAATGAGCAAGAAGGAAAATAATTATCACACATTCCCGACTCTAATCCCCGTTCAAAAAATAATGCAACTGTAGGCCCGTGTTCCAAACTTATATCCAGTCAATCAGTTCCCATCTAAAATCTAAAATCTAAATTCTAAATTCTAAATTCTAAATTCTAAAATGGTAGAAGCCGGAGGCTTTACCGAAAGAGAGGATATTATAAGTCCAAGACGCACGGGTAGTCAGAAACCCGGTTTTTTCATAGAAATAGTTCGTTATAGCCGACCGAAACGAGCAAAAGCTGGGTTGCGAGGCGCCGTCCCTGCCTCCTAGATTGTACTAGAAACCTGCTACCTGAGAATCTTGAGGCTCTCACGAGTGCCAGGTCTAGTTATAAAAAACAACTAAACTGTCTGTGTGTAGTAGTCTAAATGATGGTACTGGATGCTTCTAGGCATCTGTAAACCCTCTCACAGCTAGTGGCTCAAGGATATACATACGGGTTTTGCAGGGTTCCCGGCTGATGGCGCTAAAAACTCTGCATTTTTGACGGGGAATGTAGTCCCCGTGTCGTGTTCCTCTTTGGACTAAAGTCACAAAGTTTCTATACTTCCCATATTTATTTATGAAAACCGTTCTGATTGTAGAGGACGATTTGGTTAATGCTCGGGTTTTTTCCAAAATTCTGACTAAGCGGGGGGGCTTAGCCGTGAAGCACACGGAAAATGTTGAAGAGGTGATGCAGATTGCTGCCAACGGCGAAGCTGATTTGATTTTAATGGATGTGTCTCTTTCGCGCAGCGTGTACCAGGGCAAATCTGTTGACGGGATTAAGATTACTCAACTGCTCAAAGCTGACCCACAAACGGCATCGCTGCCGATTATTTTGGTGACTGCTCACGCGATGGCTGGTGATAAAGAAACATTTCTGGATCAAAGCGGTGCCGACGGTTACATCTCTAAACCTGTGGTAGACCATCAAGAGTTTGTTAATCAAATCAAGGCTTTGCTGCCTGATTGAGTGAACCATATATGCAGAAGGAAGAAGGAAAAAGGAAGAAGGAAGAAAGAATTGTTTGTTTAAACCAACAAACAATTAAAACTCTAGAATTACAAAGTTTGCTTAAACTCTGAATCTTCCTTCTTCCTTCTTCCTTTGGATGTCTCATCGCACAAGGCTATGAGTTCGGGCTGTTAATTAGTGAGGATAATTTGAGATTTTTCAAGTCATGAAATCGAAGTGTGCGTTGCTGCGAGGAACCAAATTATCCTCAGCGATCGCAACGCTGTTCACTCATTCATGCAATCTCAAAACTATGATTAGTCTTCGTCCTCATCGAAGTCAAAACCGATATCATCATCATCGTCAACATCAGGTCCCAAGGCATCATCCTCAGTCTCAGCGACAAAATCGTCCTCATCCACCTCAACTTCCTCAAAATCCTCATCAGGCTCAAGATCAGACGGGCGCCCGATCTCAAAACCGCTCTCGATCGTATAAGCACGGCGCGCCGATCGGTCATCAAGTACCACATCCTCCTGCAAATCGTGGATGTCCTCATCAAACACAGCACCATCAAAACCCGCATCCTGAACCCCAGCATCCTCATAGGCATTGAACCCAGTACCCGCAGGAATCAGGCGGCCGATGATGACATTTTCCTTGAGCCCCCGGAGCCAGTCAGACTTACCTTCGATCGCAGCCTCAGTCAACACCCGCGTAGTCTCCTGGAACGAAGCAGCGGAAATAAAGCTATCAGTATTCAGCGAAGCCTTAGTAATCCCCAGCAACACCGGAGTATAATCCGCCGGCGCTCCACCAGTAATTGACATCGCCTCATTCACCTGCTCAACCTGCCGCAATTCTACCAACTCGCCGGGGAGCATAGTAGTATCGCCGCCATCTTCCATCCTGACTTTGTTGGTCATCTGGCGGACAATCACCTCGATATGCTTGTCGGAAATATCCACACCCTGAGACTGATAAACCGACTGCACCTCATTCACCAAAAACGTCTGCACCTGTTGGAAACTCTCCAAGGCAGCCTCAAAAGTAGACTGTCGCTCCTTGAGTACGTGGAAGAACACCTCCAGAATTTCGTGAGGGTTAGCAGGCCCGTCGGTCAAAGCTTCGGCGACGCCGACGCGCTGTCCGTCGGAAACGATCGGGTTTTGACCAGGCAACAAAGGATACTCCTCAATCCGGCCATCATCCTCAATCACCGCAAGTTCCACAACATCGTCATCAGTAACCACACGAGCCGTCCCCGGCCGCTTGGCTAAAATACAAGCTTCCTTCGGCTTCCGCCCTTCCAGAAGTTCCTCAATCCGTGGCAAACCTTGAATGATATCCCCAGTCTTTGCCCGCTCAAACACCAGAATCACCAAATTGTCACCCCTCTGCACCAAGTCGCCGTCGTCTACGTGCAGCACAGCACCAGCCGAAACCCTGTAAGGACGAGCCACCCTGAGCAAGAGTTTCGCCGGTTCTGTCTCCGACGCAGGTACAACTTTCACAACTTGGCCGGACTCTTCGAGAACAACCCCCGGAGCTATTTCGGTACCGGCTACCAGCAGTTGACCCGGACTCACATCCGGCGTACCGGCCACGCTTATCGAAATAGAATCGGCATCTCGCATCACCAACAGTCGGCGCACTGGTTCGCCATGTCCCTCACGGATGCCCCGAACGATACCGGCTTCTTTGCAGAGAATCTCGGTGCGGGCGACTACGGCCCCGGGCGCGATCGACTGCCCATCTTCGACCAACAGTCGCGTGTGAGTGCTGCCCTGAGTCGGATCAGCAGACACATCCCGCCGAATCACTAGCGATTCCAAAATGACTAGCTGCAAGCGGAAAGTCTTGGAAACTCGATCGCCCCCATCGGCTACTGTCATCGCCACTTCTTGCGACTCCGTACCGTCTTCAGCCGATCCCCAAGCCGGGCCCGAACCGTCTGCTCCAAAAGCCATAGCATCATCTTCATCGGGCAGGAGCTCAATATCCGCCGCCAGTTGCGGAGCTCCAGAACCAATTTCCAAAATAAGCTGAGTCCGCAGCAGTTCCAATCCCTCGACAGATTTGACGCGCTCCCCATCCTTATAAGGAAGTCGCTGCACCGCTTTCAAAGAGATTGACTCATTCAGCGCCGTCTGAGAAGGCACTGGTGGCTTATCCGGCACCGGAAACTCCACCACAGGCCGCAGCAGCAAAGCCGGGCCTTCGGGAGTTTCGATATACTCGGCATAGCCCAACTCTTCGGCAATCAAGCCCGGGGAAATTTCTTGACCCGCGTTGACGATTTGACCTTCTCCGAAAGTTAGCGGCGGGCGGTCAACCACATGGAGTGTGCCCGGTTTGATCACAATTTCCCGGAGGATGTCATTTTTCTGAGTGATTTCCACTGCCCCGCTGGTTTGGCAGAAAATATCCTTAACGACTTCTGTACCGGCCTCTACGTACTGACCATCTTCGACCAGCAGCAGAGAAATATCCTTATTCACCTCGTGGCACTCTTCCGGTATCCAGAGCAGAGTGCCACCTTTAACGACTTCGTAGCCAAGTTTAGCTTTGCCGCGTTTGTGGACTTCCACCCCGCCGTACTTGACAATGCCCCCTGTAGCTGTGCGGTAGCTGTCGTCGAGCAGTTCGGCGACGACTTCCCCGTTGATGACTTTGCTCCCAGGAGCAGTCTTCAGGGAAAACCGCTGCTTAGAAGATGTTTCGATCGTGTAGTGGTCGCGGCCGCCTGCACTTTCAGCCCGCACGACTGCTTGGTCGAGCAGGACTTGGGCGGTGATAATTTCGATTTCTCTGGGGTCAGCGATGCGGACTACGCCACCGTGTTCGGAGACGAGTTTAGTTTCGGCAATCACGCTTTCTGCTGGAATGCGATCGCCATTTTTCACTGCCGGTTCGGCACCAGGGGGCAAGTTGTAGACTTCTCCTGAGAGAATCCAAATCAGCCCGCCTTTGCTGGCTGTGCGGGTGGTGTTCCCTTGGCGGTCGGTTTTTTCTTCTGGTACTAAGTCGGCAAATTTGGCTTCTCCGGCTAAGTCGGAAGCCACGTCTGTAGTCACTTTTTCCGTAGTTTTGCGGGCGGCGCGACCGACGATCGGCACTTCTGCCAAAACTTGACCGGGAATGGCGCGCTGTCCGTCTTTGACCATCAGAGTCGAACCCTGGACGATCGCCAATTCGATTTTCAGTTTTTGATTTTTGGCACCGGATTTTCCTTCTTCAAATCCGTCGCCCTCAAATACGAGTTTGCCGTTGTTTTCTGCCACCAGTGCTTCTTCGCCGTGTCTTGTGCGGAAGGAGCGAGTACGCAGGTTCTTGAATTTCACTACGCCAGGGAAGGGGGCGCGTTCTTGTTTGGCGACTTCTCCGGTGAATACGCCCCCGGTGTGGAAGGTACGCATGGTGAGCTGGGTTCCCGGTTCCCCGATCGACTGAGCTGCAATAATCCCGATCGCTTCTCCCATGTCCACCATTTTCAAGTGGGCAAGACTCCAGCCGTAGCAGTGCTGGCAAACGGATCGGGTCGATTCGCAAGTCAGGGGCGATCGTAAATACACCTCTGCCACCCCAGCTTTACCAATTTCCGTCGCCAACTCATCGGTAATTGGCTGATTTCGGACGGCTTTTTCGCTGCCGTAAGACACGATTTCCCCTGTTTTGGGGTGTACCGCATCTCTGGCCAACACCCGCCCTAGCAGCCTGTCCTTGAGGGGTATGAGCACTGTTGCTCCGTCTGTCATGGGCCGGACTCGAATTCCCCGCTGAGTGCCGCAGTCCACTTCCCGCACAATTACGTCTTGGGATACGTCCACCAAACGGCGAGTCAGATAGCCAGAGTCTGCCGTCCGCAACGCTGTATCTACCAAGCCTTTGCGCGCGCCGTAGGAAGAGATGATGTATTCGGTGACAGTGAGTCCTTCGCGGAAGTTGGTTTTAATTGGCAAGTCGATGATTTCGCCTTGGGGGTCAGCCATCAATCCGCGCATTCCGACTAGCTGCCGCACTTGAGAAATGTTTCCCCGCGCCCCGGAGAATGCCATCATGTAGACCGAGTTTAGGGGGTCTGTGGCTCGGAAGTTTTTGACTACTTCGTCTTTGAGGTCTTCTGATGTGCTGTTCCAGGTATCGATTACTTTTTGGAAGCGTTCGACTTCGGTGATTTCGCCTCTGGTGTATTTTTGTTCGGTGATGCGGATTTCTTCTTCGGCTGCATCTAGGAGCGATCGTTTTGACGGGGGCACTTGCAGGTCGTCTACGCTAATCGAAACTCCCGCTCGTGTCGCAAAGCGGAAACCTAAGTCTTTGAGTTTATCGGCCATTTGCGCTGTACGGGCCGTTCCGTAGTGCATGAAAGACCAAGAGATTAATTTTTTGAGCTGACCTTTGTCAACAACTCGATTGCGAAAAACAATTTCCTTATTTTCTGTCATTTTTCTGAGTAGTGGTAATTGGTAATTGGTAACTTTAACTGCCGTTAGACTTCTGTTTCTGAGCGAAGCCGAAGGGTTCAGGAACCATGTAGCCGAAGTATTGGTAATTGGTAACTGGTAATTGGTAATTGAGAAGTAGAGCGGTGGGGAAAAACACCAAGCATTTTGTAGGAGTGGGTTTAGCGTATAAGGAAGAGAGCTAAGCTAGAAGATGAATGCACTCACCTGCTCTTCCCATAAGAAAGTTTATTTTCACCTACCTACTTAATTGGTAATTGGTAACTTTTACTGTCCTTCGACTTCGCTCAGGAACCGCAGAGCCGAAGTATTGCTGAGTAGTAATGGGTAATTTTTCCGGATTCAATCACTATTATTTGTTAGCGATCTTTGGTCACTTATTACCCATTACCTCTTACCCATTACCTCTTACCCATTACCTCTTACCCATTACCCATTTCTAATTGTTAATTACCGATTCGATCGTTTGGTGATAGATAATCCGGCCCGGAGTAGTGCGAATGAACTGATTGAGTACCTTGCCCTCTCCGTCTTCCCGAACCCGGCGGAACTTGTATTCTTTTGTCACTATACCGTCGGTAGAGCGTTCCACCTTCAGCGGTTCTCCCTCGGGTTCTGTGTTTTCTATGGCGCCTTGAAACCTCACCCACACATAAGAGTGCAAGTCAACGATTCCTTGTTCGTAAGCTACAACCGCGTCGGTAAGGTTGGAGAAATAGTGACCGGCTCCTTTTTGAGCGTCAGGATTCTCGGCTGTCAAGTAATAGCAACCGAGCACCATATCTTGAGAAGGAGTAACGATCGGTCTTCCGGTTGCCGGCGACATAATGTTGTTAGAAGCCAGCATCAGCAGGCGCGCTTCCGCCTGAGATTCCAGAGACAAAGGCACGTGCACGGCCATTTGGTCGCCGTCAAAGTCAGCGTTAAAAGCCGGACAGACTAGCGGGTGAAGCTGAATTGCCCTCCCGTCCACCAAAATCGGCTCAAAGGCTTGAATCCCCAAACGGTGAAGCGTCGGCGCCCGGTTCAGCATTACCGGGTGTCCTTCAATCACCTCCTGAAGCACGTCCCAAACGCTGGGATCGTTGCGCTGGATCAGTTTTTTGGCAGCTTTGATGTTGTTGACCAATCCTTGGCGGATCAGGCGGTGGATGACGAAAGGCTGGAAAAGTTCGATCGCCATTTCCCTCGGCAAACCGCACTGATGAATCTTCAGTTTCGGCCCCACCACAATCACCGAACGCCCGGAGTAATCAACCCGTTTCCCCAGCAAGTTTTGCCGGAAGCGACCTTGTTTCCCTTCAATGATGTCCGACAGCGACTTCAGCGGGCGGTTGTTTGCCCCCACCACTGTCCGGCCCCGGCGACCGTTGTCAATCAGCGCATCCACAGCTTCTTGTAGCATCCGCTTTTCGTTGCGGATGATAATCTCCGGTGCCAGAATTTCTTGCAGTCTCGCCAACCGATTATTCCGGTTGATTACTCTCCGGTAAAGGTCGTTGAGGTCACTCGTTGCAAAACGCCCGCCGTCTAGCTGCACCATCGGCCGCAAGTCGGGGGGAATCACCGGAATCACATTGAGCACCATCCAATCGGGTTGAGAACCCGTAGCGATGAAGTTGTCAATCACTCGCAAGCGTTTAATTAACTTCGCCCGTTTTTGACCTTTAGCATTAGCAATATCTTCCCGCAGCTTTTCCGCTTCACTTTCTAGCGGAATATTTTGCAGCAAAACTTGCAAAGCTTCAGCACCAATCCCTACTTCTACACCTGTGAGTGTGGAATCTTCGCTGTAAAGTTCGTCTTCTATTTCCAGCCAAGCATCTTCTGTGAGCAATTGCTTGTATTGCAGCTTTTCTGCATTACCTGCATTGAGGACAACGTAGGCATTGAAATAAACGATTTGTTCGACATCTCGGAGCGGCATATCTAGCAGAATAGCCATGTAACTCGGAATGCCTTTGAGATACCAAACGTGAGCTACTGGAGCCGCTAATTTGATAAATCCCATCCGGTGACGGCGGACGCGAGATTCAGTGACTTCTACACCGCATCTTTCGCAAACAATGCCTCTATGGCGAACTCGTTTGTACTTCCCACAATGACATTCCCAATCTTTTGCAGGCCCAAAAATGCGCTCGCAAAACAAGCCATCCATTTCAGGTTTTAATGTCCTATAATTTATTGTTTCGGGTTTTGTCACCTCGCCGGTTATCTGACCGTTGGGTAAAGTTCTCTCTCCCCACTGTCGAATTCTTTCTGGTGAAGCTAACCCGATCTTGACGTAATCAAAGCGTTGTTCTATTTTAGCCATTCTTGACTCCAATTGATGATTTACAGTCGATAATTTGTGGTAATTTATCTTTTTTGTTGGATTTTTTTGCGGCTTAAATCAATTTTATTCTCCTCTATATGTGACATTCCTTTTGATATCAGAAATGACATTTCTGGATACCCCAAATTCCTGAGCAATTTTAGCAATGGATTCTCCGGCTTGAATTCGTTCTCTGATTTCAAGAGCTTGAGCAAAAGTAAATTTGCGATCAAGATGTCCACCCATGCGAGGAAGTGGAACCTGTTGACCTGCTTCATTCCAAGTGACGTGATATTTAATATCGTGTATGGTTTTGCGGCCGACACTGTATTCCTGTGCTACATCCTTCATCCTCTCTCCTGCTGCTAGCTTTTGTCGAATTTCTCGCACCTTTTCCCAATCTAATTTGGCATTGGAAAGGGGATGACTTTTGCCTTGAGTGCGTCCTTTCTTAGAAGCATCTAATGAATTTTGGGAACGGGTACCACCCCACAGGTGTTCTGGATTGATGCAACTGGGACGATCGCAGCTATGACAAGCATCTATTGAAGTGGGAATTTCACATCCTAATTTCTCTGCTAAAACAGCACGAGTGACTGATTTCGATTTCCCATTTTTAAAGTACCTGCCATAGCCTTGACCGTCCTTTGAGCCTTGAAAAATGATGCAGCCGTTGTCTTGAATTTCTCCTAAAAAACCTGGCGAAACTGTAGTGAAGTTATCGGGAATATTTGTCTGAAGTATCTTAGTAATAGTTTCATGTTGTACCCCATACTCTTTTGCTAGGTGGTTTTTGACTGTTCCAGATAAATATTTAGTCTGAATTTCCCGTAGTTGTGCGATCGACAATATGCCAATACCGGGAATACTTTTGCGTCTGGGAGTTTTGCGATCGCGCCCAATCATCTGCCCAGTATTCTCAGCAGCAGTACCTACTACCAGATGTGCCGGGTTGATGCAGCTTCGATTGTCGCAGGTATGGCAACCAAAATAACCGGAACCGAGGAATCCTGCTATTTTTGATTCGAGGACTAAACGGTGGACTAATACTGTTTTGCCATCGATCCACTTGCGCGCGTAACCGTTGCCAAACTTGCTCCCTTGCCAATTAATACAGCCCGTCGCCCGGTCAACTTCTCCTTGAATTCCTGGGACAACTGTTACAATATTCATGTTCAGCGTCTCTCCTGTTTAGAGCGTTGATTCGCCTCAGCAGTGTTCGTACCACTGCTGAGGCATTTTAATTTGAGATTGTCGATTAAAGATTAAAGAATTCAATGCTGTCAAAAAATCTTTAATCTTTAATCTTTAATGCCTAATCCTCGTCAAGTTCGTCACGAGAAAGGGATTCGTAAGTAGGCCGGGAGGGCGATCGCTTGCCCCCAGCATCCGCCATCAAATCCACCTCAACGTGCTCGCTGCCCTCGTCGGACGTATTCACCTTGTGCACAGCAATATCCAAGCACAAAGACTGCAACTCCCGCATCAGCACCTTGAAAGATTCCGGCGTACCGGGGCGCGGAATAGCTTTGCCTTTGACGATCGCATTCAGCGCTTCATTCCGCCCCTGCATATCGTCCGACTTGACAGTCAGCAACTCTTGCAAAGTATAAGCTGCGCCGAACGCTTCCAGAGCCCAGACTTCCATTTCTCCGAACCGCTGACCCCCTTGCTGCGCTTTGCCGCCCAAAGGCTGCTGCGTTACCAGCGAGTAAGGGCCTGTGCTACGGGCGTGGATCTTATCGTCTACCAAGTGAACCAGCTTCAGCATATAGGCGATGCCGACTGTGATCGGGCGATCGAACGGTTCCCCAGTTCGGCCATCGTAGACAATAGTCTTGCCGGGGTGCTTTTCATTAAACACCCAAGGCTTACCGGTTTTTTCCCGTGCCTCCTGTAGCTTACCGTGTACGGTTTCCCGCGACTTTTCAGCGCCGTGCATTTCATCAAAAGGCACCATCTTGAACCGCATCGAGAGATTTTCGCCGGCCCATCCCAGCAAGCACTCAAAAATCTGACCCACGTTCATCCGCGACGGTACGCCCAAGGGATTGAGCACTATGTCAACCGGAGTCCCGTCGGGTAAGTAGGGCATATCCTCCATCGGCAAAATCCGGGACACAATACCCTTATTCCCGTGGCGGCCGGCCATTTTGTCGCCGACTTGAATCTTCCGCTTTTGAGCCACGTAGACGCGGACGACCATGTTAGCGCCGGGGGGCAGTTCGTCGCCCTGTTCGCGGGTAAACACCCGCACGTCCACCACGCGGCCTTTTTCGCCGTTAGGGACGCGGAGGGAATTGTCGCGTACATCGCGGGCTTTTTCGCCGAAGATTGCCCTCAGTAGTTTTTCTTCCGGCGGTTGGTCGGATTCACCTTTGGGGGTGACTTTTCCGACTAGGATGTCGCTGGCTTCTACCCAAGCACCTTTGCGGATAATCCCCTGTTCGTCTAGCTGGCGCAGCGCGTCTTCGCCGACGTTAGGAATTTCGCGGGTGATTTCTTCGGGGCCGAGTTTGGTTTGGCGGGCTTCGATTTCGTATTTTTCAATGTGGATCGAAGTGTAGACATCTTCGTACACCAAACGCTCGCTAATTAGCATGGCGTCTTCGTAGTTGTATCCTTCCCAAGGCATATAAGCTACGAGGATGTTGTGGCCCAGAGCGAGTTCTGCCCCTTCGGTGGAGGAACCGTCGGCGAGCACTTGACCTGCTACGACGCGATCGCCCTCATAAATCAGCGGACGCTGGTTTAAGCAAGTATCCTGGTTAGAACGCTGATATTTTTGCAGTTCGTGTTCGATGCAGCCAGCATATTTTTGCTTCCAAACCGAGGGCTGTTTGACTTTGAGATCGTCGTATTCCTTAATCAGGAAATGTTCTTCGCTGGAATTCGATTCGGCATCTACAGCCAGGGGTTTGACAATAATCCGGGTAGCGTCGATGTAAATCACCTCGCCGTCGATCCGGGAAACCACAACCATCCCGGAATCTCGGGCGGCCTGAGCTTCCAAGCCCGTACCGACGAGGGGCCGTTCTGGTTTCAGTAGCGGCACAGCTTGCCGCTGCATATTCGATCCCATCAGAGCTCGGTTGGCGTCGTCGTGTTCCAAGAACGGAATCAACGATGTCGCGACGGAGACGATTTGCACGGGCGAAATCGCCATGTAGTCCACCTGCATCGGAGTGGTGGTAGTAAATTCTTGGCGGTAGCGGACGGCTACGGTTTCGCCCAAGAGGTTGTTGTTTTCGTCGAGGCTGATGTCTCCGGGGGCGACGCGCAAATCGTCTTCTTCGTCGGCTGTCATGTAAACAGGGGCTTTGTCGCGCAGCACCCGTCCTTTTTCTACTGGATAAAAAGGAGTTTCGATGAAGCCGTAGGGGTTGACGCGGGCGTGGGTTGCCAAGGAACCGATCAGACCGGCGTTAGGGCCTTCTGGTGTTTCGATCGGGCAAATCCGGCCGTAGTGGGACGGGTGAATGTCCCGCACTGCAAACCCGGCGCGTTCCCTAGTCAGACCTCCAGGGCCCAAGGCGGAAAGCCGACGTTTGTGAGTCAGTTCTGCCAGAGGGTTGGTTTGATCCATGAACTGCGATAGCTGGGAGGAACCGAAGAATTCCTTGATTGCTGCTACCAGCGGTTTGGGGTTGACCAGAGAAGCGGGGCTGAGGGAGTCGGCATCCGAGACGGTCATTCTTTCGCGGATAATCCGTTCTAAGCGGTTGAGGCCGACTCGGACTTGGTTTTGCAGCAGTTCTCCGACACTGCGGACGCGACGGTTGCCTAAGTGGTCGATGTCGTCGGTGGAGCCGATGTCGAATTCGAGGTTAATTAAGTAGTCGATCGCCGTCAAGATATCTTGCGATGTCAGCACCCGCATCGTATCGGGGACTGTCAAGCGCAATTTTTTGTTGAGTTTGTAGCGGCCGACTCGGCCCAAATCGTAGCGTTTGGGGTCGAAAAAGCGCGAGTTAAGGAGCTGTTCGCCCCCTGCCACGGTGGGGGGTTCGCCTGGACGGAGTTTGCGGTAGAGCTCCATCAAAGCTTCTTCTTCGCCGAATTGTCCTTCTTTCTCGATCGTTTTTTGGAAGTATTCCGGGTGGCGGAGTGAGTCGTAGATTTCGCCGTCTGTGAGTCCGAGGGCTTTGAGCAGCACCTGAGCCGATAGTTTGCGGGTTTTGTCGATTCTGACCCAGACTAAATCGTTTTTGTCTGTTTCAAATTTCAGCCAAGCGCCGCGGTTGGGGATCAGACTGGCGTTGTAAGAACGGCGACCGTTTTTGTCGGTTTCCGATTTGTAGTACACGCCTGGGGAACGAACGATTTGGTTGACGATGACCCGTTCCGCGCCGTTGATAATGAAAGTGCCGCGCTCGGTCATCAAGGGCAAATCGCCGATGAAGACTTCTTGTTCTTTGATTTCCCCTGTTTCTTTGTTAATCAGGCGGGTGGGTACGTACATTTGCACCGAGTAGGTGCTGTCCCTGCGCTTGGCTTCGTCCACGTCGTATTTCGGGCGCTTGAGTTTGAAGTCTTTGCCCATGAAGTGGAGTTCCAGCTTCCCCGTGTAGTCTGTAATCGGAGAGAAGCTGTCGAGTTCTTCGATCAGCCCGGCTTCTAGAAACCAGCGAAAACTTGCCCGCTGGATTTCGATCAGGTCGGGCAAGGTGAAGGCGAATTCTGTGTAATCTTTAGTGGTCATGGGGGTCCTTTTTCCGCAGTGGCTCTAGCTTTTTACATGGCGCCAAGGCTGGGCTTTTTTACCTTGTTGCGTTTTTTTGATTGATTGTGTGAGAGAATTTATATGATGTTTTCGATCGCCTGCCAACTGCTGCAATGGTTATTTTTGCTTGTGGCTCGCAGTATTTTTGTGCGGATTTGAGTTTCGATCGAGATGCTTTTAGCTCCGATCTCGTGGTATCCCAGGGTGAATTCCCTACACTTTTGACTCCTAAAATTGACTTGACAGCTATTGCCAAATTGCTGAGGTTCCAAGTTTCTTCTGATGTGTAAGTTTGAGGTATTGCGTGAAGTTTTGACCGATTCCGAAGGTTAGCGTACTCGCGTTGTGTTGGCCGGAACTGGGCGACATCGCAGTCGCGGATACTAAGCTAACGCCCGATCGGTTGGTTCTTTTTATTATAGGACGCAAATCCGATCGCAACAGGCAACGCCAAAAGAATCTCCAATAAAGGATGAATCCGGTTTTTCTGGCAGGATAGAAATGGGATTTTCCTGATCGCGGGTTCCTAAATCAACCTGTTTTCCTCGTTTCTCTGTTCTGCTATAACTAAACTGAAAAGCCGAATAGCTGACAGGCATTTTTGGTTGTCTGCTGGGACAAAGTTAATAGAGAAACTCCTCTCAATTTAGCAACTTGCTCGGCTACGTAGTAGACATAGGCTGGTTCGTTGCGTTTTCCCCGCTGGGGTACGGGGGCGAGAAAAGGGCAATCTGTCTCGACTAGGATGCGATCGCTATTTACCATACAAGCTGATTCTTGTATTTGCAAGGCTTTTTTAAAGGTGACTGTTCCGCTAAAACTAATGTAGAAACCTAGGTCTAAAAACCACTGGGTTTCTTCGGGTGTGCCTCCCCAGCAGTGCATAACTCCGCGCACTGGCCCGCGTGTTTGCCAAAAGTTCCTCAGCATTTCGGCCATTGGGGCGGCGGCGTCGCGACAGTGGATAATGACTGGTTTGTCAAGTTCCTGGGCGATTGAAAGCTGTGCCTCAAACACTTTAAACTGGTGTTCTCGATCGTCAGCTTTATAAAAGTCCAGTCCGGTTTCGCCGATCGCCACGACCCTAGAGTCCGAACTTGCTAATTCCCTAATCTGGCTCGCAGTCTCGTCTTTCCACTTGTCGGCATCTAGGGGGTGGAGTCCAACCGCAAAGGACACTTCTGGAAACTGGTTGGCGATGGCTTGAATGCCGGCAAACTCTTCTGGCTCTACACAAGAATGAACCAGCCGAACTACACCAGCTTCGCGCCAGCGTTCTCGAATGGCTTCTAACTCAGATTTGTAGGTCTCAAAGTTGATATGAACGTGAGTGTCGATGAGCTGCATGGGGGAAGCAGATTAGAGGTGATACGGGAGAGTCCTGGTGGGATAGTGCGAGGGGGGAGTGAGAGAGTCTGGGAGTGGGAGTGGGAGAGAGTGTATGGGAAAAATCTTCCGTTTTCTTTCTTCCTTCTTC
Organism: Microcoleus sp. S36b_A4; assembly: GCF_036700645.1. NCBI lineage: Bacteria > Bacillati > Cyanobacteriota > Cyanophyceae > Oscillatoriales > Microcoleaceae > Microcoleus > Microcoleus sp. S36b_A4. Next base: position 56,551 of record NZ_JAUBPI010000037.1, read on the forward strand.
CTGCTTCACGCTGGACTTCTTCACGCTTGACAATCAAGCATCCAGGATACCCGCCACGTGATTCATCCGTCCAGAAATAAAAAACCTGTATCCGATGAAACTTGCCCCCCGAATTTATCCGTGGGGTCAATGCTTCAATCGAAAATCGAAAATCGAAAATCGAAAATCGATTGACTTCTTCCCTCAACATCCATCCCTTCAATCTTGTACACTGCTTCGTTGCCGAACTTTCTGCTTCCTTAAGATGCTACCGATACTTCGTGCGGCTTGAGGGTTCTTGCCAAGCGGGACTTTTTGCGAGCGCCGTTGTTGCGGTGGAGTACACCTTTTTTGACAGCTTTGTCAATTTTGCTGTAGGCCTCAGACATGCGCTGCTGAACTTCTTGCATTAATTCCGGGCTCGGAGCTGCGGCGTACTTGTCTACGGCAGCGAAATATTTCTTCATCAAAGTTTTGACCGCTGACTTGTAAGATTTGTTGTACAAGCGGTTACGTTCGGCGATTTTGACTCGTTTGACGGCGGACTTAATATTTGCCATAGTTCAGTTGCTGGAAGTAGGTATTCATTGATACACCCTAGTCTCAAGACAGTCTCAAGACACGGGGATTTTGAAGGACAACCTTTTCGGGATCGATCCGCAAAAAGCTTGATTTTTAAGAGCGGAGTGAGACAGCCACTCTCGATTCGCTCAGATTGAGCTGAGTCTGTGGCTACTTTTTGGCGACGCCCGCGCAATAATTTTTTATTGACTCATTTAACTGCCTGTTTTTTACCCCTGACAATACCCACAGGTATGACACGGGTGTTACGGAGGCGTTTTGCGGTGTTTCCACCGTCACGAGTTAAAGTCACGGTTTCTTGCGCGCAATTTTCAAGTATACAATAATTTGGCGTTTTTTTATAAAAAAATTATCAGGTGTTGGAAAAACTAATATAGCACCTATTTTGCTTAAAATCCAATTCTCTGAAAAATCCAAGTTAAGCTATAACAAAGAATACGGGTTATTTGGGCTTCGGCAAGAAGCACTTACCGAAGGTAGAAGGTAAAAAGCTGAAGGTAGAAGGTAGAAGGTAGAAGACAGCCGGATCTGAAGGTAGAAGGTAGAAGGCAGAATCAAAATTCTCCCGCTCGAACACTCTCCCTCTCGGATCATATCGGGGTCGGACACACTCCCCCTCTGCGTTCCCACCCTCTCCCTCCGCAATCGGTTCTCTGGCGGGCAATTCAAGAGAGAAGGTTGTGACTTGTCCTCAGTGTTGCAAAATCCTCGACAGAGATTTAAACGCTGCACTGAAGCCTTTGAAAATGCCGCGACTATCGCGGTTTAAGCTTGTGGACTGGTGGTGGCCTACTTCTCTAGGAGAACCCCACAAAAATCCCCAATTGTCAAGCAAATGTTAGTGAAGTTATAGACGGCATTCCTAATCTCCATGCTGCGAATCATTACTCAGTGGGTTGAGGCACAAGCTGAACTGCGACGGATCTGCGATCGCACCCATGACGAACTTGTCGTTCACAAAGAAGCCACCGTGCGGGAGGTGCTGCAAGCTGTAAGGCGCAGAGGCGATCAGGCTGTGCTGCACTACACTGCTGAATTTGACCGCATGACCCTAAATGTGGAAGATTTACGGGTGAGCGGCGCCGAATTGGATGCTGCTTACCAACAGGTGTCGAAAGAATTATTAAATGCCATCCGGCTGGCTTGCAAACAGGTAGAGGCGTTTCACCGACAGCGCGTACCCAAGTCTTGGGTGCAGTTTGGTGATGACGAGATTGTTTTGGGCAAGCGCTACACGCCGGTCGATCGAGCGGGAATCTACATTCCTGGGGGTCAGGCTTCCTATCCAAGCTCGGTGATCATGAATGCGGTTCCTGCGAAGGTCGCCAAGGTGCCGAGACTGGTGATGTGTACTCCCCCCGGACAGGAGAAGAAAATGAATCCTGCGGTGCTGGTAGCGGCTCAGGAAGCGGGAGTTGATGAGATTTATCGAGTAGGCGGGGCGCAGGCGATCGCAGCTTTAGCCTACGGTACGGAAACTATTCCGAAGGTGGATTTAATTACTGGGCCCGGGAATATTTACGTCACCCTGGCTAAAAAACTGGTTTACGGGACTGTGGGGATCGATTCTCTGGCTGGCCCGTCGGAAGTGCTGATTATTGCTGATGGTTCGGCGAATCCCGTGCACGTGGCTGCAGATATGTTGGCTCAAGCTGAGCACGATTCGATGGCGTCGGCAATTTTGCTGACGGCGGATTCGGTGCTGGCTAGGAAGGTGGTGGCTGAGGTAGACAGACAGTTGGCAAATCACCCGCGCCGAACTTTAACAGAAAAGGCGATCGCCAACTATGGTTTAGTCGTAGTAGTTGACTCGCTCAAAGCTGCGGCGGAACTCTCTAACGAGTTCGCGCCCGAACACTTGGAATTGCAAGTTGCAGATCCCTGGGCTTTGCTAGACCAAATTCGCCACGCCGGGGCGATTTTCTTGGGCTGTTCGACGCCGGAAGCTGTAGGTGATTATTTGGCTGGCCCGAATCACACTTTGCCGACTTCTGGGGCTCCGCGCTATGCGTCGCCGCTGGGTGTCGAAACTTTTATGAAGCATTCGAGTTTGATTCAATATTCGCCGGCTGCACTTAAGAAGGTGAGTAGGGCGATTAATGTATTGGCGGAAGCCGAGGGGCTTCCTTCTCACGCTGATTCGGTGCGGCTGCGGACTGAAAATGAGGGAAAGGGTGAGTTTTAGATGGTAAATTTGAGATGGGCGATCGGCAAAATACATAGGTAGTAAAAAGCGAGTGAAATGCAGTGAAAGGAAGCAATTCTCTTGCGATTATGGTAGCTTTACATTCTGTGACAAGTGGCCCAGTTTATTTGCACCTACCTACTTACGCACTGCGGGCTTAAGAAACCCGGTTTCTTCCAGTATCTTGCTTAAATGACGCAATTATGTTAAGAAGCCGGGTTTCGGGGTAGGTAATAATGATGTTGGTGGGGAGCGCGAAATTGTCGAAAGTAGGCGACAATCAACGAAAAATTTAAAGTCTAAATATCTGAGATTTAAAGGTGCATGGTATTGAATACTGTTTTGGTAGCGATCGACAATTCAGAGTTAGCGACTCAGGTACTGCAAGTTGTAGGACAATTTCAGCTAGAACCGACGGCAAAGGTGATTCTAGTTCATGTTGTGAGTTCTGGTACGTCGGATTTTGACGCGGTTGTCGATCGACCTCACGCTCAGGGAGATGAGATTGCTTACCGAGAGGTGGAGAAGTTGCTGCAATCTTATCAGGAAAAGTTGCGTTGCCAGAGCGAATTGGAGATTGTTTCGGGACAACCTGCAGAAGAAATTGTCCGTTTGGCTCATATCTATAAGGCCGATTTAATTGCGATCGGCTGTCGGGGTTTGACTGGTTTAAAGCGGATTTTGGAGGGTTCGGTGAGTGCGGAGGTTGTGGCTGAGGCTCCTTGTTCGGTGTTGGTGGTGCGATCGAAGTAAGGGGAATTGAACCGCAGAGATTGAAAGCCGGGATGCTTGTTTCACAGAGATTGACAGTAGCTAAAACTTGTAGGGTGTGTCAGCCAAGAGTTATTGAATCCCCAGATAATCTAACGCGAGCTGACGCACCCAAATATAAATTTTTGTTTATTTAGAATGTTAATTGTTGTATAGATTTAAGACTCGTTTTGAAACAGCCGTTATGCTGTCAGCAGGATAAATGTTTGATGAGACATTGGCTTGAGTCTCTGGAAGACACAGGAGCGATCGTGTGGTAGATGTCGATCGCCTGTTAGGTATGTCTCGCAAAATCAACATTGACCTCATCAAAGGGTTGTGTAGTAATATCCGCCAATAGTTCTACACTCTTTGTTTTATTACGATATTTTGATAATTTCACACACTCAGATATAATTGGGCGTAGTTTTTTAAACCGTTAAAAAAGCACTTTCATTAAAATTCACTAACTGCAAAGACTATGACTAAAAAACCGCATCGCTTGATTCCGCAAGTTCTGGCTGCTGGTTTGACCCTGTTTGGGGTGGCGGGTTGTTCTCCTGTCTATTTGAGTCAAGGAATGGCTCGCACCAATCAAGGCGATTTCAAGGGTGCTGTAGCTGATTATAATCAGAAAATTGAATTTAATCCCAACTATGCTATTACCTACCGTTGGAGTGAGATCGAATATGAATTACGGGGAGGTCAAATACGGAAAAAAGAAGACTGGAGCATAGATTTTTATAGGTCGCTCGCCACCTCTACATTAGTCTTTTTGATAGTCTTTTTGCTCCTGTGTGGCCTAATAGCTGGTTTAGCTGTCTATTACAATCAACATGATACCGACGCTGAAACCTACTTAAATCAGGGTAATGCCAACTATAACCAAGGAAAAATAGAAGAGGCGATCTCCGATTATAATCGGGCGATCGACCTCAATCCCAAATATGCTGATGCCTACCTCTATCGCGGCGCTGCCAATCAAGCCTTAGGGAAAATAGAAGAAGCGCTCGGAGATTATAATAAGGCGATCGACCTTAATCCCAGAAATAGTAATGCCTACGTCAATCGGGCCGCTGCCAATGATGCCTTAGGGAAAATAGAAGAAGCGCTCGCAGATTCTAATAAAGCGATCGACCTTAATCCCAGAAATACTAAAGCCTACGTCAATCGGGGTGCTGCCAATTATGTCTTAGGGAAAATAGAAGAAGCGCTCGCAGATTTTAATAAAGCGCTCGACCTTAATCCCAACCATGCTGATGCCTACTACAATCGGGGCGCTGCCAATGCTGACTTAGGGAAAATAGAAGAAGCGCTCGCAGATTATAATAAAGCGATCGACCTCAATCCCAAATATGCTGCTGCCTACGTCAATCGGGCCTGTGCCAATTATGCCTTAGGGAAAAAAGAAGAAGCGCTCGCAGATTTTAATAAAGCGCTCGACCTTAATCCCAACCATGCTGATGCCTACTACAATCGGGGCGTTGTCAATAATGCCTTAGGGAAAATAGAAGAAGCGCTCGCAGATTATAATAAAGCGCTCGACCTCGATCCCAAATTAGCTGTTGCCTATCTCAATCGGGGTGGTGCCAAGTATGAGCTTGGGCAAAAAGCAGAGGCAATCTCCGATTATAATCAGGCGATCGAGCTCGATCCCAAATTAGCTGTTGCCTACGTCGAGCGGGGTTATGTCAAGTACGATCTTGGAGAAAAAGAAGAGGCGATCTCCGATTATAATCAGGCGATCGAGCTAAACCCCAATTATTCTGATGCCTACTACACTCGGGGTTTAGCTAACTCTGCCCTAGGAAAAACAGAAGAGGCGATCGCAGATCATACGAAGGCGATCGAACTTAATCCCAACTATGCTGATGCTTACTACACTCGGAGTTTAGCTAACTCTGCCCTAGGGACAACAGAAGAAGTCCTCTTAGATTATACTCAGGCGATTGACCTTAATTTCAACGCTGCTAATGCCTACTTCAATCGGGGTAATGCCAAGTCTGACCTAGCGAAAAAAGAAGAAGTGCTCGTAGATTATACTCAGGCGATTGACCTAAATCCCAATGATGCTGTTGCCTACTTAAATCGGGGTTTAGCAAAGTATAAATTAGGGGAAAAAGAAGAAGCGATCGCAGATTACAATCAGGCGCTCCACCTTGATTCCTATTATGCTGATGCTTACTATAGTCGGGGCTTAGCCAAGTCTGCCCTAGGAAGAAAAGAAGAGGCTATCGTAGATTACAATCAGGCACTCCACCTTTATTCTTATTATGCTGATGCCTACTTAAATCGTGATTTAGCCAAGTCTGACATAGAAAAAGAACAGGCACTTGCAGATTATAATCAGGCTATCAACCTTAATTCAAAATTAGCTGTTGCCTACGTCAGTCGCGGTTTAGCCAAGTCTGATTTAGGGCAAAAAGCAGAGGCGCTCGCAGATTATACTAAGGCGATAGACCTTGATTCCTACTATGCTGATGCCTACTTAAATCGCGGGTTAGCCAAGTCTGCCCTAGGAGAAAAAGCAGAGGCGCTCACAGATTATACTAAGGCGATTGACCTTGATGCCTACTATGCTGATGCCTACTACAATCGGCGTAATGTCAAGTCTGCTCTGGGGGAAGAAGCAGAGGCGCTTGCAGATTATAATCAGGCGATCGAGCTGAATCCCAAACTAGCTGTTGCCTACAACAATCGGGGTAATGCCAAGTCTGCTCTAGGTGAAAAAACAGAGGCGATCGCAGATTATACTAAGGCGATCGAGCTTAACCCTCTTTTGTCACTCTCGTGGTAGTATAAGCAGTAACACACCCCAAAAGCATTGCCAGTCCTATGGTAGAGCCTCGTAAACCAGTACCCACAGTCAACTTTATAGATGAATACTGTCAAATTTACCAAAACATATTTCCAGAAGTTAGGAGCTTTGAAGCTTTTAAGTACTTACATGTCGGTATGATATCGGACATAAAACGCAAAACACTACCATCAATAGCGAAAGTTATAGGGCTAGATAATCATCAAGCATTACACCATTTTTTAACACAATCACCTTGGGATGTAAAAGAATTAAGTCAGCAACGATTAGAATTAATATTATATGTACTTCAAGGGCGTCCAATAGTACTAATAATTGATGAGACAGGAGATAAAAAAAAGGGGAAGGCGACTGATTATGTAAAACGGCAGTACATTGGAAATTTAGGTAAAACAGATAATGGTATCGTTGCAGTTACAGCGTATGGTGTTTTATCGGGTCTGACTTTTCCTCTATTATTTGAAGTTTATAAACCGAGAGAAAGACTGCAACCAGGAGATGAATATCTAACTAAACCTGAAATTGCCGCGAAAATGATCAAACAATTGCGTGCGATGGGATTTAAATTTAATCTTGTCCTAGCAGATAGTTTATACGGAGAGAGTAG
>NZ_JAUBPI010000038.1:0-27505 GCF_036700645.1 Microcoleus sp. S36b_A4
ATAAGTTTCCCACGATCCCAGACCCATGCAAATACTACCCTTGACAATTTCCCTTTTTCCTTAACTTGTCACCAATGAAGCAATTCTTACAGTTAAAAAAGGTGAGAATTCTTTTCTAGATCCTAATTTGTTACCCTATTATTGGCCTAAATCTACAAAAACGGTGATTGACCCAACTATATTCACTGTTCCCGAATATGAAGTTGTTTCAAGTGCAGCTTTTTCTCGAACACCCGCGGTTTTTCAACACAAGAAGGCTGCTGCATATTACTTAAAATTAGCTAAGGAGTATTTTTTGTATGAGTAATTCTGAGAACATCGGTAAGTTAATGGACTTGGATTTAGCTAAAATTGAATCAGCAGAATCCTGCTCTGAGTCAGAGTTTATCATTGCCGGAGCCGCCGAAGCCGTATTGCAAGCAGGTAATCGCAATTGGATTCCGATTATTGTTAAAGAAACAGGCGACTATCAGTATCAAGTTGTGAGCAATCACTTTGTCTATGCTGTAGCTCAACAAGCCAAATTAGATTCAGTATGGTGTATTGTCATTGACCCAAAACCATCAAATATTGAACAAGCGAAGATTCTAGCGCGAGAAGCAAATCCCACAGTCAATCTGAGTACAGCATCAAAAGACACTATTATAGCTGTACTTAAATACTTAGTTAAAGAGCATAATTGGAAAAATGTAAAACCTGTTGAAACTGCCAATAAAATTGTAGATTCTAACCGTGAGCAATGGTCAGATTTCACCCCCCTGACTAAGTTACAATGTGGTTTGACTAAGGCGAGATTAGATTTTATTGCTAAAGTATTTTCTATATCACCGCCACCGCCGCCGCCTCCTCCTCCTCAAGCAGTCAGCGTGAAACGTGCATCAAAAGATGAAATTTTTGACCGTCTCAACTATTTATCAACTAATAAAATAGGCGGCTTTGAAAATATTGATGCCGAAAAAACAGCCGATGCTATCTTCACCGCGAATAAAGGCAAGTGGAAAACGCTCAGTCCAATTTCCAAACTTGAATGCGGCATTGATACAGCCAAAATGAAAATCATTAAAACCGTATTTAGCCTGTAAAACTATGTTAAGTGGTGTAGCGGATTAAATTTACTGGCTCAACCGCTATATTGAAAAATCGGAAAATATCGCCCATTTTGCCGAGGTCAATTTTAATCTCATTCTCGACTCTCCCAGCGGTATTACTCAACTATTTACCGATCTGCCCACTTAATGTACCATTGTGCGAAAATGTCAAGCGGACGCTCAAACCAAAAGTCCGTAAAGGACTGTTAAACGCTCTCTCACACATTTCTGATGCGAAATACCAAAACATTCTTTTTGTCAAGCTTGTTCCTGATTGGCTTAACAATTAGTTTTCTGCTGACTCCTGGTTGGTTCTCCAACTTCCCATCCCGCGCTAGCGCAACTATGCCTCCACAAACCCAAACCGCCGAATTTCGCGCCTTCTGGGTGGACGCCTTCAACCCCGGCTTCAAAACCCCTCAAGAAGTCACAAAATTGATCGCAGACGCGCAGCGGGCCAATGCCAACGCCATCGTCGCCCAAGTCCGCCGCCGTGGCGATGCTTTTTACACGAGTGCGATCGAACCCCGCACCCTCGATCCCAACGTTCCCCCCGGTTTCGATCCCCTGCAAGATTTGATTGACAAAGCCCACGCCGCAGGCATTGAAGTACACGCTTGGATGGTGACGCTGCCGGTGGTTTCGGGCACCAAACTTCCCGCCGGTCACGTTTGGCAACAACACGGGCCTTCTGCCCCCGGCAGCGACAATTGGGCAATGCTGACTTACGGTGGGGAAGCCCAAGGCTATCTCGATCCCGGCCATCCAGACGCCGTAGATTATACTGTTTCCGTCTATTTGGATTTGCTGAAGCGCTACGATGTGGACGGCGTACAGTTGGATTACGTGCGCTACGGCGGGCCGACTTGGGGCTACAATCCGGCTGCGATCGCCCGTTTCAATCAGCAAACAGGTCGATCGGGCAAACCCGCACCCACCGATCCCGCCTGGATGCAGTGGCGGCGAGATCAGGTGACAAATTTAGTGCGGAAGCTTTATGTAGAAAGCCTTGCGATTAAACCGCGTGTTAAAATTACCGCCGCCACGATCGCCTGGGGAGACGGCCCGAAAAACGAGGCAGGATGGTATCAAACACAGCCCTACAAAGAAGTATTGCAAGATTGGCGCGCTTGGCTGGAAGAAGGGATTGTAGACATGGCGATGCCGATGACTTACCAGCGCGAGTACAAACGATCGCAAAAACTCGCTTACGACAACTGGATCGAGTATGCCAAAGACCACCAGTATAACCGCCAAATTGCGATCGGCCCCGGCAATTACCTCAACTACATCGAAGACACTCTCGCGCAGGTTCGCCGCGCCGAACAGCCGTCTGCGAAAGGAAATAACATAGCGGGTACGGTGCTGTATTCCTACGCTAGCAGCAACGTGTACACGAATGTGGAACTGCGATCGGGCGGTAGCGGTGATTTGCCCCGCCAGCCTTGGAAATACGTTCCCCAAAGCAACGATTTGTTTTACACCGCGCTTTCGCAGCCGAGTCAATACGTTGACGCTGCGACGGGCAAAACCTATGAAACTCAGCCTGTGTGGGCGACAGCAGCAGCCGTTCCCGATATGCCTTGGAAGTCGCGGCCGACTACAGGTGCGATCGCCGGAAATTTGCAGCAGTGCGATTCCCTACGGGATAGCTTCGCCGCGCGTACTTGCGACGGTGCCAGCTTGACATTGCAGTCGATCGATGCTGCTGGCCAGGTGCGTCAACTGCGCGCCGATGGTAAAGGATGGTTTGGGGCGATCGAGCTTTCTCCGGGAACTTATCAGTTGAAAGTTGACGGCAGTCAAATTCAACAAACTGTTAATGTTGTCGCCGGTGACGTAACAAAAATCAATCTCGGAGCATCTTAATCAACTTGTAGTCTACTCGTTACCAGGCAGAGCCTGGTAACGCAGATCCGGAGGCTCTGCCTCCAATTTCCATAAAAGCTTGCGAGGCAGAGCCTCTAGATATCGGTTCCCAGGCAGAGCCTAGGAACCAGTTAATAGCATAAGCTAAAATAAAATCATCCCACATCAAATTATAAATTTATCAATCGAGATATGCTAACAACAGAAGCTGCTTTCACGCTCCGTAAATGGACAGTTAAAGAGTATCACAAACTCGGAGAGATGGGATTTTTTCACCCAGAGGAACGAGTCGAATTACTTTCAGGAAATATCATCAAAATGAGTGCAAAAGGAACTGCTCACACTTCAGCCACGAGACGTACTGCTAGCGTGCTGCGCGATCTTCTGGGAAATCAGGCTGCTATTTATACCCAAGATCCGATCGCCCTTGATGACAATTCCGAACCCGAACCAGATATCGCCGTAGTCAGAATCGATCCTTTTGACTATGCGACTCACCATCCGACTCCCTCAGAGGTATATCTCATTATCGAAGTGGCAGACAGCAGCTTAACTTTCGATCGCGAAATTAAAGCCAAAGCTTACGCGCGATCGGGAATTGCCGATTATTGGGTGCTAAATGTGGGCGATCGACAACTGCACGTTTTTCGAGAACCTACTGAAAATGGCTATCAAAGCGAAGTCATTCTTGTGGAAACTGCGAGCATTTCACCGATCGCATTTCCCGCTTTCAATATCGCAATTCAAGAAATGCTCCCACCAATTATATCCAATTGAAAACCCCATTAAGAACGGGCAAGATGCCCGTTCCACAAAAATTAAAAGTTAGTTATTGTGGGTCGTTGCTCCTAGCCCGCCCTAAAGGGACTATTAAAAACCGCTTGAAAGACCAATTTTTGGCTCCTTCCTAATCGCTTTCCAGAATGCTTGCGAGCAAAGCTTGCTGAGCGTGCATCCGATTTTCTGCTTGATCCCAAACGTGCGATTGACTGCCTTCAATCACTGCATCGGTAATCTCTTCATCGCGGTGTGCGGGCAAACAGTGCAATACAATTGCATTCTTATCTGCTAACTTCAGCAATTGTTCATTTACCTGATATGGCTTAAACAAAGGAATCCTGATTTTTGCTTCCTCTTCCTGTCCCATACTCGCCCAAACATCAGTATAAATCACTTGAGCATTCTTCACAGCAGCTTCTGCGTCCGTCGTCACAGTAACTTCTGTTTTTCCATTAGCAATATTCTTAGCTTTTTCCACTATCTCAGCATTCGGCTGGAAATCTTGAGGGCAAGCAATTCTTACATTCATTCCCGTCATTGCACAGCCCAACATCAGCGAATTAGCCATATTATTGCCATCGCCCAAATAAGTCAAAGTCACCCCTTCCAACTTGCCAAAACACTCTTTTACTGTCATTAAATCCGCCAGCACTTGACATGGGTGTTCGTCATCTGTCAGCGCATTAATCACAGGGATTTTCGCATATTTAGCAAAAGTTGCTAAGTCCTTTTGCTCGAAAGTCCGAATCGCCAAAATGTCTAAATATCTGTCTAAAACCCTGGCTGTATCTACCAAAGGTTCGCCGCGGCTGACTTGTGTAACGTTGGGATTAAGGTCAATCACTTGCCCTCCCAATTTATACATTGCCACCGTAAAACTTACCCGCGTTCGCGTTGAAGCTTTGGAAAATAACAAGCCGAGAACTTTATTGCGTTTCAGCTTGACCATTCCCGATTTTAAACTGGCTGCTAGATCTAGCAAATAATTTAATTCGTCAATGCTTAAATCTGCCAGACTTAATAAATCTCGCCCTTTTAAGGAATCCATGCTTTCCCCCACACACAAATTTTTAACTGTGTCTTAAATCTTAGCCCGCAGAGGTAAATTTTGTTTCTGTAATCCCTAGCTGACATCTGCGGCTAAGGTTTATGCGGGCAATTGCTTGATCGCGCGATCGATCGAATCGCAACCTTGTTCAACCGTTTCTACCACAGCCAACACACCCCGCAATTCCCCAGCGCCGGGGAAACCCTTAGCATACCAGGTTAAGTGCTTGCGCGCTTGGCAAACACCGCTTTCACCTTTATATTCCCACAAAGCCCGCAAATGTTCCTTAGCACATTCGAGACGTTCAATTGGTGTCGGAGCTATCTTTTCTACACCAGTTTTCAAGAAATAATCAACTTCTCCTACCAAAAAAGGATAGCCCAAAGTTCCCCGCGAACACATCACTCCATCAGCGCCGGTTTCTTCCAGACATCGCATCGCTGCTTCCACTGAAAAAATATCCCCGTTAGCAATAACTGGAATCGATAAAACTTCTTTCACTCGGCGAATCCACTCCCATTTTGCCGGACCGGTGTAACCTTGCGATCGAGTGCGGCCGTGCACGGTAATCATTTTTGCTCCCGCATCTTCCATCCGCTTCGCAAATTCCAAAATATTAATTTCTTTGTCAGTCCAACCAATCCGAGTTTTAACCGTGACAGGAACATCTACTGCTTCCACAACAGCCCGCACAATTGCCTCGGCCGTTTCCGGATCTCGCAGCAGGGAAGAACCGCCGCCGTTTTTAGTAATTTTGTTAACCGGACAGCCCATATTAATATCAACTGTATCCGCTCCTTCTGCCACTGCTTTCTGCGCCGCTTCTGCCAAGAAATCCGGCCGGCAGTCAAACAATTGAATGCTAATCGGGCGCTCGTTCGGGTCAACTTCCATAATTCTCGGCAGTTGCTTCACGTAGTGCAAACCCGTAGCGTTCACCATTTCCGTGTACATCATCGAATCTGGCGCGTAGCGGCGCACCAGGCGGCGAAATACCAAATCGGTAACGCCGGATAAGGGCGATTGCAGGACGCGACTTTTAACTTCAAAATCGCCGATTTTGAGCGGAGTTGCTAACCTTTCTTTTAATTCGGGAGATAGAGTAAGCATAGTCGATCGCACTTTAATTCTAATATCTGTATATTATACTACACTTGCGATACTTGACAGTTGTTAATTATATTTTTAGCCGATTATTGAGTGGCAGCTAAAAGTATATTTAACCTGACCGCAATGCCTATTTTACACATCCCGATCGCCCGAATTTGAATATTGTGAAACCAGAACCCAAACGCCAACGCCGACCACAGTTAAATCTCTGTGCCTCTTCGCTCTATCTATGGGGTGTGGCCATTAATGGGGGATCTACCTACTAAGAGTGTTGCCCAAGTCATATTTTTCTTGTTTAATCGTGCCGAATGCTCTGCTTGCCTTCAGAACCGGCTGCCTTCAGACGATTAATGCTTAAATTTATTGGGATTCTGCAAAAGCCGTACATCAGATCGTTTTAAACTACAATTGGTGGATTCCTGACGACGCCGATCGAACATTAAAAAAATTGTAGAGAATTCCTATGGACGCCGCAGCACTCTGGCAACGCTATCAAGACTGGCTTTACTATCACGAGGGATTGGGACTTTACCTCGATATCAGCCGCATGGGATTCGACGACGCTTTCGCAGCAGCACTGAAGCCCAAATTTGACAAAGCTTTCAAAGACATGGCAGCTTTAGAAGCAGGTGCGATCGCCAATCCCGACGAAAACCGCATGGTAGGCCACTACTGGCTGCGAAACCCCGATTTAGCTCCCACTCCAGAATTAAAACAAGAAATAGTCGAAGGCATATCACAAGTCGAAGCATTTGTCAAAAAAATTCAAAACCGCGATATTAAACCGCCCTTTGCTCCGCAATTTACCGACATAATTTCGATCGGCATCGGTGGTTCCGCCCTCGGCCCCCAATTTGTCTCCGAAGCTTTATCCCCAGACATTCCGCCCCTAGCAATACATTTTATCGACAACACAGATCCCGCCGGGATCGATCGCATCCTTAACAAAATCAAAGACAAACTCGCCAGCACCCTAGTAATTACTATCTCCAAATCCGGCGGCACCCCCGAACCCCGCAACGGGATGATCGAAGTTCAAAAAGCCTTCGCCGCCGAAAAACTGGATTTTGCCAAACAAGCAATTGCCATCACCGGAGTTGACAGCCAACTAGACAAATTAGCCAAATCCGAAGGCTGGATTACCACTTTTCCAATGGCAGATTGGGTAGGAGGACGCACTTCCGAATTGTCAGCAGTCGGACTTTTGCCAGCAGCTTTGCAAGGCATCGATATTCGGGCGATGCTCGATGGTGCTAAAGTCATGGACGAAGCGACCAGAACCACCGACATCAAACATAATCCCGCCGCCTTGTTAGCAATGTCCTGGTATTTTGCTTGCAACGGACGTGGCGAAAAAGATATGGTAGTTTTGCCGTATAAAGATTCACTGCTATTGTTCAGCCGGTACTTGCAGCAATTAGTCATGGAATCGATCGGCAAACAGGAAGATTTAGACGGCAACACAGTTCATCAAGGAATCGCAGTTTATGGCAACAAAGGCACCACCGACCAACACGCCTACGTCCAGCAACTGCGAGACGGCGTGGCGAATTTCTTCCTAACATTTATCGAAGTTTTGCAAGACAGACAAGGCATTTCCCCAGAAGTAGAAACCGGCGTCACTTCAGGAGATTATTTGTCGGGTTTGTTGCAGGGAACTCGACAAGCTTTGTACGAAAATCACCGAGATTCCATTACTGTCACAATTCCCCAAGTCAACCCGGAGACAGTAGGAGCATTAATCGCCCTCTACGAAAGAGCAGTAGGTTTTTACGGTTCCTTGGTGAATGTCAATGCCTATCACCAGCCAGGGGTTGAAGCAGGCAAAAAAGCAGCCGCTGCTGTATTGGACTTGCAGCAACGGGTACTGCAAGTGCTCAAAGACGCCCAAAAACCTCTGTCTGTAGCAGAACTAGCAAAAAAAGCAGGAAGACCAGAGCAAATCGAGACAATTTATAAAACTCTGCGGCATTTGGCAGCCAATGGGCGCGGCGTAGCTTTGGAGGGCAAATTAGGACAACCGGCTGCTTTAACTGCAAGTTATCAAGAGAATTAAACAGTAGAATTAAACATTAAAAGTGAAATTAGTCACTTTTAATGTTTAATTTTTAATTCCCCCATGCCATTAACGATTCTGGTTGCTGACGACGATTTCGCGACTCGCTTGTCAATTACCGATTATCTAGAAATTACCGGATACTCTGTAATCGCTGCTGAGAACGGCAAAGAAGCTTTAGGCTTGGTAGATGAATTTCAGCCGCACTTGATTGTTACCGACATTACAATGCCCCAGATGGATGGCTACGAATTCGTGCGGCGAGTTCGGACTCGTCCCTCTTTCCGCTTGCTGCCGGTGATTTTTTTGACGGAACGTACGAGCACGCAGGAACGGATTCGCGGCTATCAGATGGGGTGCGACAATTATCTGGCTAAACCTTTTGAACTCCAGGAATTGGGGGCAGTTATTCGCTCTTTACTCGATCGCTACGCTCTAATCGCTCAGGCTCCCTCTCGTTCCCCCGAACCCGAACCAACGCCAACAGAGGCACGCAGCAGAGCCAATGACAAGCCAGAAGCAGATTTTTTAACTCAAAAGTCAAACACAGGCGATTCCCTACGGGATAGCTCCGCTTCACGGGCATCTCCCAGCCAAAATGCTCCGAGTTTGACGCAGCGAGAGCGACAAGTGCTAGATTTGCTGACAGAAGGTCTTTCTAATATTCAAATAGGCTCCACACTCCACCTCAGCCCTCGAACGATCGAAAAGCACGTCAGCAGCTTGTTCCGAAAAACTGAAAGCAACAATCGAGCAGAACTCGTTCGCTTTGCTATGGAACACCATTTAGTCAGATAACCGCCAACGCTCTGGGAAAGAAAATTACCTGCACTTACTACGCTGAATAAATAACATCATGGTCAACAATTACTTAAAAAATCAGAAAATTCTATATGCTGTAGCATTAGCAGCTTCTATAATTTTCTGTATTGCCATGACCTCCATGGGAATCACCAAGTATTACAGCGTTTTACAGGGTGGAGACAACTATAACGATTTCCCTACCAGCGGTTTCAGCCTCATCCGAATTCTAATTAACGGTTCCTACTTGATAGCAACAGTTACATATATTATCTGGTTAATTCAAAAAAAACAGACAAGTTCCAGCTTTCTAGATATTTGCAAGTATGCAATCCCCTTTCTGGCACTGGCCCTCATAACTTATCCCCAAAGCAGTGACATTTATATGTACTTGCATTACGGAGCGATGAGCTTACATAAAATTAATCCTTACCTGAATAATTCCGATACCTTAATTTCTAACGTATCTCCCTTCCTCCACTGGGGGCAAACTTCTACCTACGGCCCCGTTTCTTTATTCTTTTTTGCCCTATCAGCACTTGGTGTACCAATTAGCCCTTTACTAGCAGTTTATATTTTTAAAATAATCTGCGTGTTGGTACACGCGCTCAATAGCTACTTAATTTGGCGGTTGCTAACAAATTCTGAAAACCGTAACCTCATAACAATCGCTTATTTAGTCAATCCCATGCTATTGAATGAGCAAATAGCTAATGCTCACCTCGACGTTTTGCTGGCTAATACATTGATTGTTTTAATAGGATGTATTTATTACCAACGTTATGTTTTTGCAATTTTGGCAATTTGGGTAGGTTTTTTAATAAAAACCTTACCTATAATTTGGCTACCCTTAGTTGCTGCTTTCCTCTGCAAGCAGCGTCGGTGGAAAGATTTAGCAGCATCAGTCTTGCTTTCTTTATTAATTATCGCGGTGATAACTTATACATTTATGCCAACCGTTTCAGCTTGGAGAAGTCTTTTAAATCCAGGAACCGCCGGGGCGACGGCTCGATCGTTTCACCATGCAATCAATTTATTTATGAATTTTTTACCCAATGTAAGTGTTGAAACTAGGAAAAGTATTCTATTATTAGTCAAATATTTTGCGTATTTAAGCTGGATTGTTTACTATACAGGAACGTTAATGAAATCATTATTCCGCAAAAAATATTCGGAAATTAATTTGGTATCAGATATTGGATGGACGACTCTCACTTTGTTTTTGTTTGCTACACCTTGGCTAATGCCTTGGTATCCATCTATTTTGCTGCCAATTGCGGCTTTGAGTATCAATTCTCCCCATTTTGTATTGACAAGTTTAACTTTTTCGTTGTCACCCAGTCTCATTTTGGGAGCGGGAGCGGGAACAACTGTGATCTCCCTAGTTACGAGTTTTATTAGCGTTGTCCCCCCTACAGCATGGCTAATATTCGGGCGGAAAAAGGCACTTTTTTAATTTAAATTGATTGCTGACCGCCAACTGTTAATTTTTCTTGACTGACAACGTACTCCAACAAACCCTCGCAAGCATCGTGCAGCAAATCAATTACTCGATCGAATCCCTCCGGGCCACCGTAGTAAGGATCTGGCACTTCTTTAAGGTCGTATTTCTGGCAAAAATCGCACATCAGCCGCACTTTATCTTTATACTTTCCAGCCGCATCCAGGGCAAGAATATTGCGATAATTTTCTCGATCCATGGCCAGAATCAAATCAAACTTTTCAAAATCGTTTTTGGAAAATTGGCGGGCTTCGCCTAGCAATTCAATGTCTCGCTTCCTCGCCGCCAATGCCATCCGCCTGTCAGGGGGGCTGCCAATGTGATAGCTAGCAGTTCCGGCAGAATCGCAGGTGATACGATCGCT
Source organism: Microcoleus sp. S36b_A4 (assembly GCF_036700645.1). NCBI lineage: Bacteria > Bacillati > Cyanobacteriota > Cyanophyceae > Oscillatoriales > Microcoleaceae > Microcoleus > Microcoleus sp. S36b_A4. The sequence continues at coordinate 10,618 of NZ_JAUBPI010000038.1, forward strand.
CAAACCAGCTTCTTTAATTAAGTGATTCATAATATTTTCTGCTGAGGGCGATCGGCAGATATTTCCGAGGCAGACAAACAATAATTTAGTCATTAGTCATTAGTTATTAGTCAGTCAACAGTCAACAGTGCTAATTTGTAGGGTACGTCGCTTTCAGAGTCAATCTGCAAGTTCCATCGAACATGGAGCAGCGACGCACCTTACTAGAGCGGTTTTCCAGAAAGTTTAATCAATCAGTCAACAGTCAACAGTCAACAATTGACTAATGACTAATGACTAATGACTAACCGAAACCGGGGAGATTTAGTCCACCGGTGAGTTCTTCCATTTTCTCCCGCATCGTCATCGTAGACTTAGCGTAAGCATCCTGCATCGCCACCGTGACGAGTTCAGAAACCACATCAGCACCTTCACCGAGGGCATCCGGTGAGATTTCCACGCGGCGGGGTTCTTGGTTGCCGCTGAGAAAAACCTTGACCAAGCCGCCGCCGGCAGTTCCCTCAATTTCCATTACATCCAACTCTTCTTGGAGCTTTTTAGCTCCTTCTTGAACCTGCTGAGCTTTTTTGAAAGCTTCAGTCAGTTCTTTCATTTTGCCCAGGCCGAAGCCAAATCCTTGTCCTGATTTTGTCATAACTACTTTGTGATGGTGTGTGGGCTGGCAGTCTGCCGTTTCCGTATTACTTCAATGATGCCTTAGAAGGGAAACTCTCCCAGTATTCTAACTTCTGGCTCCAACAACAGCGACCACCGCTGCTCGACTTGCTGTTGAACGTGGCGGATCACTTGAAAAATATCATTGGCTGTTGCCGACCCGCAGTTAAGAATAAAATTAGCATGGCGCTGAGCTACTTGTGCGCCGCCGATCTGATATCCCTTCAGCCCCGCTTGTTCGATGAACCAACCGGCCGTCTTGGGGCCGGGGTTACGGAAGACTGAGCCACAGCTCGGTAAGTGATAAGGTTGAGTTGTCCGTCGCTGGCTGAAATGGTCATTAGTTTCTGCCATTACTTGCGATCGGTCAAATCCCGGCTGTAACTGGAAAGTCGCTTCTGTTACTAGCCGATCGCCCCCTTGCAGCACCGAAGTCCGGTAGCGGTACTCCAACTCTTGGGGAGTCAGAATTTCCACCTTACCACCAGGGGATAGGACGCGAGCGTTGACCAGAATATCAGCAGTACAGCCTCTGTGAGCGCCTGCATTCATCACCACAGCCCCTCCCACAGTACCGGGTATGCCGACGGCCCATTCTAGACCTTTCCAGCCCCGTTTAGCCGCCAACCAAGCGAGGCGGGGAATTGACTCTCCCGCCCCCGCTGTCACTTGACCTGTTTCTGGATTAAAATTCACCTGTTTCAGGTAGCGAGTGCCGACGACCAAACCGGACAAACCCCGATCGCTCACCAACAAATTAGAACCCGCACCCAGCAGAGTCACCGGCACTCCTTCATCGTGTGCCCAGGCAAAACTCGCTTGCAAAGCCTCCATACTGCGGGGAGCAACGTACCACTCGGCAGGGCCGCCGACTCGGAACGAAGTCAGGCCCGCCAGGGAAACTTGGGAATTAATCTTGCAATCAGTTCCCCGCAAAGAAATAGGAGAATACACTCGCCGATTGTCCTTAACAGAGGAGTCATTCGAGATAGTCACCATCTTGAAAATCCTTAAAAATACCTTCGCTCGAAGACGTGGTTGAAAATTCGTTTAGCTAACTTATGTGGCCGCTTTGAGCGAGCCGTCCGACAGAAGTTTCGGCACAACGTGCCACGCCATAATGTCGATCAACTCTACTCAGTTCGCGAGCTAATCGGGGCGATCGGCTTGTTGATAAAAAGCCATAACCTCTGGAATAATCTGATTCAGATTACCAGCGCCCAAAAACAGAGCCAAATCCCCCGGTTGCAGATTTTTGGTTAAAAACTTAGTGACTGACTCTAGGGAAGGCGCAAACTCAACATCTCGGCCTTCTTTAGCAATCAAATCAGCAACTTGCTGCCCGCTAATTTCTCCTAAATTTGGTTCCCCAGCACTATAAATATCGCAAGCCACAACCAAATCAGCATCCCCAAAAGATTGAGCAAATTCTGGCAAAAATGTCAGAGTCCGGCTGTAACGGTGGGGTTGAAAAATTGCAACCACTCTTCGGGATTTGGGATTTTTTTCGCTACCTTCGATCCGCAAGCGAGCCGCCGCCAAGGTGACACGAATTTCGCTAGGATGGTGAGCGTAGTCGTCCACAAACAGGATGTCATTGTGAAAACCCCGCACCTCAAAACGGCGGCGAGCTCCTTCAAAGCCAGCAATCGCTTTGGCAATGGCCGAAAACTCTAACCCCAACAATCGGCCCACTGCTACCGCAGCTAGTGCATTGCTGAGATTGTGTGTGCCCAGCAACTTCAACTCCATTTCCCCTAGGAAAGTTCCTCGCTCCCAAATCCGGGCCTTGGTGCTTTCTGCTCCGTACTCCACGTCCGAAGCCGTGTAGTCAGCACCGCTGTCCGGCTGCAAGCTGTAGCTGACATGAGGCTGAAGGGAATCTTTGACGATTTGATCGTCAATGCAGCCCACCAAGGTTTGACAGTTTTGGGCAAACACCTTAAATGTGTCTATTACCTGGTCAAGGGTATCGTAATGGTCTGGATGATCCAGTTCCACATTCGTCACTATGCCAATTTTGGCTACCAGCTTAACGAGAGAACCGTCGGATTCATCAGCCTCGGCCACTAAGTAGGGCCCTTCCCCCAAACGGGCATTGCCTTCCCAAGCATTTACCTCGCCTCCTACTACGATCGTCGGGTCTAGACCCGCCGCCATCAGCATGAAGCCGATTAAGCTGCTAGTAGTAGTTTTGCCATGAGTACCGGCTACGGCTATGCTTTGGTAATCTTGAATTAACGCTGCCAACACATCCGATCGATGAAAAATCGGACAGCCCAAATCTAAAGCAGCTCGATATTCGGCATTGGCTGGGTGAATAGCCGTCGAACATACTACTTGAGGCAATCCCGGAATTGCTTGGGCGCTTGAACCGTTGCCGTTCAATTGGAGAGCTTCGGCTGTCGCGACAGAAGTCCCTACCGTACCCCCGACTATCGAGGATACTGCCCTTTCCTGTTGCCCGCAGTCGGGACTGCTACCGTTAAGGGCCGTTTGAAATAGTTCAAAATTGCTGGCGTCTTGACTCCAAAAAATATGAGCTCCCATTCCTTGCAAGCGCTCGGTTATGTGACTCGATTTAATGTCGGAGCCGTACACAGGCAACTTGCGTTTAGCTAGAATGTAGGCAAGGGCTGACATCCCAATCCCACCAATGCCGATGAAATGAAATGGTCTACCGCTAAAATCAACAGAACTCGGCATCTTTGCTCCTCACACACCACACCACGCCAATAACACGCGATATCATATCAAGAATTGTTTTTTCAGGATACAGTTCGCTAGAGATTTTGTACAAAATTCTCTGCGCGTCCCTAGATTTGCGGGACTTGTAGAGATGTTTGTCTTGTATCCTATATGACTTAGTACCGAGTAGTTTTCCGGAACAGTCACAGCTCGAAAATTGCAGGTAACAGAAAACGGGGTCTGGGGTCGGGGTCAATAGACTAATTTTGGGTGATTGCATACTCCTGCATTCTTTCTATTTCGATCCGCCTGCTGTGCTGGGATACGGCAGCAAAAGCCCCACAACCTTTCTACCAAGATTGAGGGTAAAACCCATAAGGATTTACAAACACTACCACGAACAACAAAATTTCGCTCATTTTGTAGTCATTTATCTAGTTGTACGGTCATTTTTTCTTGAAAGTCAGAGATTGACACGAGCGCAGCTATAGTATATATTCTTACTTTATTGTATATATACAAGGTATGCAGTTAGTCGAAATAGTCGCAAAGCCATAGATCAAACCAAATCATTGGTTTGATAGAGAAGCCGATCGACGCTTTTGGCAGTCCTTAAAATTTTTACCACTGCGCTAAGTATATCTACCCTCAAAACTTTTTCGGTCGCCCACAAACGAATGCTCAGGCGGTCGATCGCGCACTCAAAACAAGTTGGGATTAATATTGGCAAGGTTAATCATCCAGTCCCGCACCCAATCCGACGCTGAAACATGGTTTTTTAAGTCTTATTGAAGGTTGGAACGAATTAAGGGGGTTGAAAAAACCGGTTTCAGCGTCCAGGGCGATCGTTGAAACTAGCGTCGTCCAGGGGTTTGTCCCCGATGTGAAGCGAGGGTTTTCTAATAAACGAGCTTATGGTTAAAAGTGTATAAACATAAAAGTGGCGCGATGTCTGTATTAATCCTGATTTTGGGGAAATATGGGGAAAATAGCGATTTTGGGGGGGACTTTTGACCCGGTTCACTGGGGTCACGTGTTGGTAGCCGAGACGGCTGCGAGTCAATTTGCTCTCGATCGAATCATTTGGGTACCGGATCGCTCTCCTCCTCACAAAGAGCGCCCGGATTTGGCAAGTTTTGAGCGGCGGCGGGAAATGCTGGCTTTGGCAATCGCCGATCGGCCTGACTTCCTAATTTCGCCGCGGTCGGCCAATCCCAGAGGCAGTTGTTTTGCGATCGACACCTTGCTGTATTTGCAAAAATTGTATCCCGGCGATCATCGCTGGTACTGGATTATTGGTAGTGACGCACTCCTTACTCTCCCCAAATGGTACCGGTGCGGCGAAATTGCCGGGTTGTGCGACTGGTTGGTGGCCCCGCGTCCGACTCAGGGAGATCGAGAGACATCAGAAAGCGGGGAGATTGGGGAACTGTCAGAGTGGGGAGATTGTCCGAGTGGAAAACCCATCGATTCCGGGGGAGACAGGATGCAGGTTCAGGCAAATGCTGTGGGCCGACGAGTTGCCGAACAAATGGCTCTTCTGGACGTGAAAATTCGCTGGGAGGTGCTGTCCATGGCTGCGATCGAGATTTCGTCGAGCCACATCCGCCGCTGCTGCGCCGAAAGTCGCAACCTCCGCTACTTAGTCCCGGAAGTTGTACAAACTTATATTGCTGCCCATCAGCTTTACCAGTAACCAGCGGCAGAAAGCCTAATGCCTTCTGCCTTGCAATTTCAGCCTTCTAGAAAAGTTCAAGCTTTTTTGATCGACACAAAAAGTTAGAAAGGATCGACCTTTGCGATATGATCTTGTCTCATAAGTCAATTCTTAAATTTTTCCAAAATTTAAGCCTGAGCTAAGGGCTGCCATCGTTAGGAGGTACTAAAGTGATTCGAGTCGCGATCAATGGTTTTGGACGTATCGGGCGCAGTTTTGCGCGCTGCTGGCTGGGCAGAGAAAACAGCCAGCTAGAGTTGGTAGCTATTAATGACACTTCCGATCCCAGAAGTAATGCTCACTTGCTGAGATACGATTCCATGATGGGAACGTTGAAGAATGTGGACATCAGTGCGGATGAAAACTCCATTACTCTCAACGGCAAGACAGTTAAATGCGTGAGCGATCGCAACCCGCTAAACTTGCCTTGGAAAGATTGGGGTATTGATCTGATTATTGAATCGACCGGTGTCTTCGTTGACCAAGCTGGTGCATCGAAGCATATCACTGCCGGCGCTAAAAAAGTGCTAATTACCGCTCCCGGCAAGGGTTCTGAAGTTGGCACTTATGTGATGGGAGTCAACCACCACAACTACAAGCACAGTGACTACACTGTCATCAGCAATGCTAGCTGTACTACCAACTGTCTGGCTCCTGTACTGAAAGTGCTTCACGAAAATTTTGGCATCGTCAAAGGCATGATGACCACTACCCACAGCTATACTGGCGACCAGCGCTTGCTGGATGCCAGCCACCGCGACTTGCGGCGGGCCCGGGCGGCAGCAATGAATATTGTGCCGACTTCTACCGGAGCAGCCCAAGCTGTGGCTTTGGTGATTCCAGAATTGAAGGGCAAGTTAAATGGTATTGCCATGCGCGTGCCGACTCCCAATGTGTCCGTAGTTGATTTTGTGGCTCAGGTAGAGAAAAAGACTTTTACCGAGCAAGTAAATCAAGTGTTCAAAGAAGCTGCCGAAGGCTCCATGAAAGGGATTTTGGAGTACAACGATTTGCCTTTAGTTTCATGCGACTATCGCGGAAGTGATGCTTCTTCGATTCTGGATTCCAGCTTAACGCTGGTGATGGATGGCGATATGGTAAAGGTTTTGGCTTGGTACGACAATGAGTGGGGCTACAGTCAGCGGGTGGTTGACTTGGCTGAATTGGTCGCCGAACGTTGGGAAGCTTAATCCGAAGGTAGAAGGCATTAGTCATTCGGCAGAAGGTGAAAAATGCTGACATTTTGTACTTTTGAGTCGATTTCTAGCTGACTGGTTATTTCTGTTTTCGAGCGGTAGAGACTTTTGGCAGTCGATAGTTGGCGAGTAGAAGATGAAATATAGTAGGGACAAGGCACTGCCGTCCCTACTATATGCTTATGCTGCTACTCCCAGCTATCTATCGAACTTTTTGCAATCATACTTTGATCGGGCTTTTGGGTCTGTTTGATGAGAAATTTGTTGTTGGTAGTAAGCCATTAAACTTGCTCTGAGAACTCCTGAGAAAATCTTAGGTATTAAAAAAAATAATAAAAATTACTATAAAAGCTAAAAAGTCCAAAAATAGCAACAGCTACGGTGTAGTTTTTAAAGCAAAATGTGGTATGAAAAAAGCGTTAATTAGCGGTATATCTGGTCAAGACGGAGCTTATTTAGCTAAACTTTTGCTCGATCGAGGTTATGAAGTTTGGGGCACATCCAGGGACGCCCAAATGTCTAGTTTCGGAAACCTGGCCCGTTTGGGGATCCGAGACAGAGTAAAACTAGAATCCATGTCTCTCAACGATTTTCGCAGCGTTTTGCAGGTACTAGCGAAAATTCAGCCCGACGAAGTGTACAATCTAGCAGGTCAAAGTTCCGTCGCTCTGTCTTTTGAACAACCCGTAGAAACCCTCGAAAGCATTGCCACAGGCACATTGAATCTCTTAGAAGCAATTCGGTTTACAGGTGGTAAAATTAAACTTTACAATGCCAGTTCTAGCGAATGTTTTGGGGATACCGGAGGCAGTGCAGCGGATGAAAATACGCCCTTTCGCCCCAGAAGTCCTTACGCGGTAGCGAAAGCAACGGCATTTTGGGAAGTAGCGAATTATCGGGAAGCGTACAATTTGTTTGCGTGTTCTGGTATTCTGTTCAATCACGAGTCGCCGCTGCGGCCGGAGAGGTTCGTCACCCAAAAAATTGTATCTGTTGTGTGCCGAATTGCTGCAGGTAGTTCCGAAAAACTGCATTTGGGAAATATTTCAGTGCAGCGGGACTGGGGTTGGGCGCCGGAATATGTGGAGGCGATGTATTTGATGTTGCAGCAGGAAGAACCGGACGATTATGTAATTGCCACGGGTGTAAGCTATCCTTTGGAGGAGTTTGTGCAGACAGCGTTTGTTGCTGCGGGTTTGGATTGGCGGGAACATTTGGTAACGGATGCGAGTCTCTACAGACCGACGGAGATTGCAGTTGGGAATGGAAATCCGGGTAAGGCGAAACAGAAGTTGGGCTGGGAGGCGAAGTATAAGATGCCCGATGTGGTGCGGATGATGGTGGAGGTAAGGATGGTTTGAGGGAAAAGTATGGGGTGAAAATATGGAAGGAGAATATACGACGGCTAATGAGTGGTATAAGGCTAATCACCGTGATTTAAAAAAATATTGAGGCGGGTAGATAGCTTATAATCATCAAGGTGTGATTAGTCACGATCGCGATTATCGAAAGATGAAGGACAAGATTCCGGCTAATATACCTAAATTGGGTTATGTGCTCGATCGCAGGCATATTAGAAAGTGAATTTGTGGAACCAGTTAGGTTTTATCGTGTCAGCATGAGGTCTTTGAAATCTCACGATGGGCAGCCAAGATATTTTAATCTCTAAACCCTGCAAAATAAAAGCTGGTTCAAAGAGACGGTAGTTATGTGTTTAAAAAAAAGGTATAGGAGTAATTGAGATGGGTTTGGGAGATTGCAAACAGCTAATGTTGGTGCTGAAAAATGAATATAATGTGCCAACATTTGTAGAGACGGGGACTTTTCAAGGCAGCACATCTGTGTGGGCGGCAGAGCATTTTCAAAAGGTATTCACAATAGAATTTGCTAAGCACATATATGAATCTACATCCAGTGCTTACAGTCATGTAAAAAATATAGAATTTTTGTGGGGTCATACAAAAGAACAACTTAAATTAATCGTTCCTCAACTCAATGAGCCTGCTCTGTTTTGGTTAGATGCTCATTGGATGGGCGGTGGTACAGCGGGAGAAAATGATGAGTGTCCGCTGCTTGAAGAATTGGAAATAATCAATAATTCTGAATGCGAACATTTTATCCTGATTGACGATGCTCGATTGTTTTTGTCTCCCCCACCAAGTCCTCACCGTATAGAACAATGGCCAAGCCTTAATGAAATAATTGCTACACTATCGGCGAAAACAAGCAGATATACCGTTATTTTTGAAGATGCCATAGTTTCTGTGCCTGAACGAGCAAAATCGGTTGTAGCTCAGTTTTGTCAAGATGCTAATACTAAGGCATGGGAAGAGTTTTCGCGAACAGGTGAGTTCCGGGTAGCTACTGCTTTGCCCAAGCATCCAGAAGAGAAGAAAGAAACAGAAAAAATAACAAATAGCAGCTTTCAAGATAGTGGTGAGAGCCAAGTTGTCGCTAGATTTATTAATGCAGGGAATGTGGTTTTTGATGTAGGTGCTAATGCTGGGGATTGGACAGCGGAAGTGTTGAGCCAAGGACATGACGTAGAAATTCACCTGTTTGAACCAATTCCTCATGTCTACAAAAAGCTGATTCAGAACCTGGATAAACAAGTAATTTCCAACAATGTAGCTGTAGGGCAGAAGGAAGAAGTTAAGACATTTTATTATTACGAAGCCAATCCACTATTGAGTAGCTTTTACCGCCGACTAGATGTGGAAAAACAAGGGTTGCTCAATACACCCAAAGAAATTAGTGTTTTGACCACTAATATCGATAATTACTGTCAGCGCCACGACATTAAGAGAATTAATTTTCTCAAAATAGATGTTGAGGGTGGCGAATTAGAAGTTCTTTATGGAGCCAAATATTTTCTAGAAACAGGCAGAATAGATTATCTGCAATTTGAATATGGAGGAACTTATCTAGATGCTAAAACGAGCTTGAAAGAAGCATTTGAGTATTTGCAAAAATTCCGCTATTCGATTTTTAAGATTCTCCCCGATAAGTTAGAATATAAACCTACCTGGCTGTCAGAGGATGAAAACTTTGAGTTCAGTAACTTCTTGGCTGTAAATGAGCGATTCTGCCAAAATGTTTTGGGTGAAGTACCCCGAATGCTGGACTTGCAGCAAATTTTCAGTCAATATGGGATCGTGCCGCACGGAGTTATTCACGTTGGAGCTCACGAAGGCACAGAAATCAGCACTTATCAAGCAATGGGCGTTCAAAAAGTGCTTTTTGTGGAAGCTAACCCGGTTGTGTTTGAACGGTTGCAAGCTAATATTGCTGGGGTGCCAAATGTTCAAGCGGTGAACTGTGCTGTTAGCAATGAAAATGGTACGGTAAACTTGCGCGTGACTTCCACCGACCAAAGCAGTTCTATTTTGCAACTGAAGCGCCATCTAGAACTTTATCCAAATATTCAAGAAACGCATCAAGTTCAAGTACAGTCAAGAACGATTGATACGCTGCTACAAGAACTGCAACTCAACCCTTATGACTTTAATATCTTAAATATAGATATTCAAGGGGCAGAACTGTTGGCTTTGCAAGGAGCAGCTAACTGGTTGAAATATGTAGCAGCAATTAACACGGAGGTTAATTATGAAGAGCTGTATGACGGCTGCGCTTTAATTGACCAGTTGGACGAATTTCTCGAAAAGCACGGCTTTCAGCGGGTGGCAACGATAACGCACCATCCCTACTGGGGCGATGCTTTGTATGTCAAGAAGCCGCTGATTACGATGGCGGCATTTGAGATAGCGCGATTTGGCAATCAGATATTTGACTATGCTTTCTTGAAAATGTACACCAAAGAACACGGGATGCGGCTTGAGTTGCCAGCATGGCCCGGTCAATATCTTTTCGGTCACAATGAGCCGCCAATTTCTCATCCATTGCCTCAAGTTGTGGAGCAACAATATCCCTATAAAAATTCAGAATCTGCAATACTTAACGCGCCACAACCAATTACAAACGCAGATTTTTTTGGATTTTTTCAGTTTCATACCAAGTATCACGCTCAGCAAAAAGAATATTTCTGTTCGCTGTTCAAACCAGTCTCGGAAGTTGAAGCTAAGATGCAAGAAGCTGTCAACAGCTTGCGAAAACGAGGCAAAACAGTTGTAGCATTGCATTTGCGACGCGGCGATTATAGTTGGGCAAGCGATATCGTGCCCTATCTTTCTATTGCTCCAAATGAATGGTACAGAGAATGGTTGGACGGTTTTTGGGAAACGCTAGATGAACCAGTTTTGTTTATAGCTAGCGATGAAATCGAAAATGTTGTCGGGGATTTTGCCGATTACAACCCGATAACAGCCAAAGATTTGGGTGTAGAGATGCCAGAAGCACCTTTCTATCCTGATTTTTACATATTGAGCCAGTGCGATGTTTTGGCTACTTCAAATAGCACGTTTTCTTTTGCAGCAGCGATGCTGAACGAACGGTGCAAATTTTTCTTCCGACCGAATTTACAAAAGAACAAACTGATTCCCTTCGATCCTTGGAATAGCGAGCCGTTGCTGCGGGATAATCCCCATCAGAAGCCGACACCCCAGCAAGAAAATATCAGAAATAAGTGCAAACTGAGTGTGTGCGCGATTCTCAAAAATGAGGCACCCTATTTAATTGAGTGGTTGGAATTTCATAAAATAGCTGGTGTTGAAAGGTTTTATTTGTACGACAACAACAGCACTGACAACCCTTTTGAGATTGTTCAACCGTACATTGAGTCAGGCGAAGTTATTTGGCACGATTGGCCGTTGATACCAGGACAACTTCCAGCTTACGAACATTGTCTAGAAAACTACAGGCAAGGCTCGGAGTGGATAGCTTTTATTGATTTGGATGAGTTTTTATTTCCGACAGAAAAGGACGATCTCAAAGAGGTATTAGAGGAGTTTGATGATTGTCCAGCAGTAGCAGTTAATTGGCTGGTTTTTGGATCTTCGGGTCACAAAACTAGACCAGAGGGCTTGCAAATAGAAAATTTTACTAAACGAGGCGTAAACGATTGGGAAATCAACAAGCATATCAAATCAATCGTGCGTCCTGTAGAGGCTATGCGCCCTCTTTCACCTCACGATTTTACATATTTGGACGATCGGGTTGCCACCACAGAAAGTAAAAAACCGATAGTGGGGCCTTGGTCTACAACAAATTCCGTGCAAAAGCTGCGAATCAATCATTATACGACTCGCTCTTTACAAGAAAGCAAAGAAAAAATGTTGCGAGGTATAGCCGATGCACTTGTTCCGAGACCTTGGATGTTTGACACTACCGATCGCAATGAGGTAGAAGATTTAACCATTCAACGTTTTGTTCCTCAGTTGAGACAAGCTGTTGATTCAGTTTTATCTAAATCTCGAATAGCACAGATTTTAACGGAACAGTGGCGCTTGCAATCTAAGCTGTATCAGATGCAAATTGAATTAGAAAAATCTCCGACCCAACCATACCAAGCTTCTGGGGAATTTGAGCAATTTACAACTCAACTGCAACAAGTTAAAGATGAATTTGGACTAATTAAAGAGGAACTGGAATGCGGGCAGGTTAAGTACCGTCTTACTCAGGAAGAACTAGAAAAAACTAAGTGTCAGCTAATAGCAATTCAGACTAAAATGCAAGAGATTGAGAGCGCAGCGGTTCCGTTAAGTCAACTGGCAGAATTGTATTTGACTCAAGGGAAGTTAGAAGATGCGATCGCAATTTGCGAGCAAGTATTAAAGATTAAACCCAAATTTGCTCCGGCCTACAAGACTGTGGGGAATGCCTTGCAAGCTCAGGGTAAACAGGATGAGGCCAAGAGTTGGTACCTTCGCGCTCTGGAAATTCAGCCGGATTTTGCTCCAGCTTTAGCAAACCTGGGGACTATTCACGCACAGCAGCAACATTGGCAAGAGGCGATCGCCTGTTACCAAAAAGCGATCGCGATTCAACCGAATTTTGCTGGTGTTTACCGCAACTTGGCTAGGGTATTTTCGGAAATTGGCAAGGCAGATGAAGCTGTCGAGTGTTCTTATGCAGCCGTGATTTTGGCACCGGAAACAACGGCAGAGGAATACTTTAACCTTGGCAATACTCTGTTGCAGCAAGGTAAGCAGGAGCGGGCGATCGTATGTTACCGCAGGGCTGTTTATTTAAACCCAAATTTGTCTGAGGCTCATGACAAGTTAAGTGAAGTTATGTCTGTTGTTGCGGAGTAGGATGAAGCGATCGCTTATTATCAAAAAGCGATCGAACTTCCACCACCAATCTAGAACTCACCGCCTCATCGCTACTAAAGCAAAGCACGGCCCGTGAGGAGTGTGAGGCTGATCGAAGTTGATGCGGATGTCGGTTAACCCAAAATAGGTCAAACATGACATGATATCTTCACGGCTCATCCAGTTACTAAATCGACTGCTGCCGCCGCAGAAACCAGCAGCTTTTACTTCACCTTTGTATTCCCCATATTCCTGACGGTAAAGCATATGTTTAAAGCCTTGATACTCAGCAGCAGTCTTCTCGGCAAACCTTGGGGAAAGGTAAGGAGTGCTGCGGATTATATTCTCGTCATAGTAATGAGTCCATATAAAAACTCGGTCTGAAACTTTAGCAATCAAGCCGATTAGCTCAGCAGGGTTTGTCATGTGGTAGAGTATTCCGCTGGCGAAACAAGTATCAAACTTGCCCGGATTTAACCGCAGATATTCTACACAATCACCGCAAAGAAAGCGAGCATTGCGAAGTCCTACCGCTTCTTTAACAATTAGGCATTTTAGATAAGCGCGAGTGCTGGCCTCAACTGCCGTAATCGATGCTGCTCCCAGTTTCTCCAGCATATAGGTATGTCCCGCTTCCAGCGGCCCGAGTTCAAGGATTGTTTGACCTGTAACTCCCCCTAATTGCTCAATAGCCCAAGTGATGCGACCATCTTCAAACAGAGCACTTTGTCCTGCACTTAGTAATGACAAATCCCCAGGTAATTTAGATGCCCATTCACCTTGAAAAATATCTACCGCATTCTGCACGCTAGGGGCGGTTTTAACATAATAATCGATGATTTCCATAAGCTTAAATTAAAGTAATTTTTTAATCGTACAAGGTTTTTCTGAGAATACAAATAAATTCGCCGCCATTTTCTTGGAATAGTTCTACTTGCAATCCCACAGATAGCTTTTGCTGAAAGTATTGAATTAACTCAGAGAAAGTCTCTGGCGTCCAGACGTGGTAATGAATGCTGTAATCTAGATCTAGTAAAGCCTGTACGCGAGAGGCTACCTGCGGTTCGGGAAATTTTTCGACTAATCTGACATATTCCTCAAAATGAGATAGTCTTGACCATTCCGGCCCTTCTTTGTAGTCCCGAATTAGGTGGTCGAGGGAAGTCAAGGGCCGATCGCGATCGAATATATAGCGCTTGTCCGGCACGCCCATGTACACAATTCCTCCCGGTTTGACAACTCTCAAAAAGTTTTCCAAAGCGCCGATCGGATTTTGACAGTGTTCTATCATGTGATTGGCAATGACAAAATCCCAGGAGTTATTTGGTGTGCCTGCAAGAGTTTCACCGTCATCTATAATATCAACATCTGCTAGATTGACCCCAGCTAGCTCCGGGTAGTGTCTCCTTAATTCTTCTACTGGCATCCGATCTATGTAATGAACTTTAACGTCAGCAGGAATTTCTAGAGGAGCATTCAGCGGTCCTACCTCAATTCCCTCACCTTTCAAGTATTGAGAAGCTATTTCTCTTCTTTTTGCGTACAGATCCATAATTTATTGTTTTGTCTTGCGAGTTGGGATGTGACTCCTCACTACAGAGGTGGAACCTGATCGACCTTTCTAGTTTACCCGATCGCGCGTGTTGCTTGATCGCCTGAGTGCGATCGTCTTCCTGTGTTGATTTTTGGGGTAATATCTATTGTTAAGCTCGATGGCTTAGGGCTTGCGGGCGATCGCCTGTCTATCATACCTGGTGCCTGCGGGAACATCCTTAGAGGCCTGAAGTCTGATATCCTTGGGAAGGCAACGGCTTGAGTTGATTTGGAGTTCATTGGGGCGATCGGGCAAAAATTACCCTCATTTGTGGTAAGCTTTTGAGAAACCATTTTTAGGAGTAGGTTGTCCTAGAGCGACTGGTTCACGTAGTGTACTTGTATACCTATTTAACAAAAATGTTAGTAATATGCAACGGAATGGCTAGATCTGGTTCAACACTTCAATACAATATTTGTCGCAGCCTTGTAGAAAAACTAGATATAGGCAAAGGAGAAGGTTTTTTCGAGGGAAATCAGCTATTTAATTTGCAAGAGCAATTTTTAGAGTGGGGTAAAGACGATCTATTTCATGTCATTAAAATCCATGATTTTTATCCAAAAGCAGTCGAAATGAGCTTAAAGGGCTGTGTAAAAATTTGTTACATTTACAGAGATATTAGAGATGTAGCTGCAAGCCTGAAGAAAAAAGACAAGGTTAAGGGGAAGGCTCTGATCACAAGTCTTGACGCTGCAATTGAAGTATATTATAAGCTCAAAAATGTACCCAATATTTTAATACACAAATATGAAAGTATTGTTATAGATATAGCTAAAGCAATAAGGGAAGTAGTTTTATTTTTAGGAATCAAATCCAGTGAAGATACAATAGAATGGGTGAATAAAGAATGCTCGGTTGAGAATGCTAAAAAAGTAATATTAAGTTTAACGGCGGGTGGCATTCAAAATACTCAACTCAATGCCTCAAGGCAACAGTTGTACGATTCAAAGACTTTATTACACCACAACCACATTTCAAAGAACTCCGGAGCTATAGGTGTTTGGAGGTTTGACCTAGAACAAGAAGAAATTAACTGGATAACAGAGCGTTACAAATCATGGCTGGTTGAGGTAAAATATTTATTAGATAGTAATTTTTGTAATTTTAATCTGAATCATCATAACCAAGGAGGATCTGGAATGCGCGTTGAAGCTTGTTGTCAAAGAATTTTAAGCTATGTTCTTCCCTTGGTAGACGAAAAGCGAGAAGGCCTTTGTATTGATGTTGGCGTAGGAACATTTGCATTTTACTGCGAGATGTTTTCCATGCTGGGATTTAAAACTATCGCCGTTGAACCCCTTCCTGTCGAGGGAGTGCGGGTTTTGTGTCAATATGACGGCATAACTTTGATAGAAGCCTGTCTATCAGATGTCAACGGCACTAAGACTATTCATTTAGGAAATGTGGCTGGTGGATTGGATAGTAATTATGCTTCTCTTGAGTCGGACTGGTTTGGTGTTTCTACAGAAACACGAGAAGTACAATCATTGACATTATCTAAATTACTGTTAAACATAAATGCTCAAAAAGTAACTTGTTTAAAGCTAGACATAGAAGGTGCGGAGTCTACCGTTATTACTAAATTGGGGGAATTACCCAAAGCTTGGCGGCCAAGCGTAGTTATGTTTGAATATGGGGGTGGCGACTCTAAGGAAAAAGGTCAATATGGTTGGTCGCCCAAGTATGTGAGCGCTACTATGGAGTGTATCAGAGCATTGAAGGAGTGCGGATACAATTGCAGCATTATGATAGATAATGCGCTTGATACAGAAGCCAGAACATTTGAGTTGCAGTCGTCCAGTTTAGAACCCGATTCTATATTTTATCCGAACGGTGGCTATGGAAACATTATTGCTTTTAGTGAGTTTAATATAGCCCAAGATGAAGTTGCAAAAATCTGCGCTCCCTATTATCAAACAAGCCCCCCAAGCGATGGTTCAGGAGGCCATAAAAATGTAACAACACTATCAGCAACAGAAGAATTGGATCTCTATAAGTTTCAGTTGCACCAGACTAGAGAAGAGTTGGAAGAGTGTAAGGCTCTGCTGCAACAGATTCAGGGGGAAGCGCAACAGTATCAAAATCAACTGCATCAAACTCAGGAAGTATTGGAACAATTCCAAGATCAAATGCAACAAGCTGAGACACTGCTGCAAGAGTATCAAGGTCAACTGCATCAAACTCAGGCAGAGTTGGGGTCATCTCAGTCACAACTGCACTCCACTGAGGCAGTATTGGAACAGTCGCAGTCACAACTGCACTCCACTGAGGCAGTATTGGAGGAATTGCAGTCTCAACTGCACTCTACTGAGGCCATATTGGAGGAATCGCAGTCTCAACTGCACTCTACTCAGGTCATATTGGAGGAATCGCAGTCACAACTGCACTCCACTGAGGCAGTATTGGAACAGTCGCAGTCACAACTGCATCAGAATAGAGCAGAGTTAGCAAACAAGAATTCTCAACTGCATCAGAGTGAGTGGGAATTAGAGCGAACTCGTTTTAAACTGCATCAAACTCAGGCAGAATTAGCACGTTGCAAATCCCAAGTAGAGCATATTCATTTGGAAGCGGAGCGATTGGGTTCTCACATTGGGCAAGTTCAGGGAGAATTAGAAGAGTCGCAGTCTAAACTTCGCAGCAGCAGCAGGGAATTGAAGCGATCGCACTCTCAACTTGTCCAGGTTCTAGGAGAATTGGAACAGTCCCAAGCTCAGCAGCGTCAGACCGAAGCAATATTGCAGCAGTCACAGTCTCAAAACCATCACCTTCAAAATGAATTGAAGCGGTTTTACTCTCAACTTGTCCAAGTTCAGGAAGAGTCCCAGCA
>NZ_JAUBPI010000038.1:27605-63027 GCF_036700645.1 Microcoleus sp. S36b_A4
TTATCAGTCTCAACTTGTCCAAGTTCAGGAAGAGTCCCAGCATTATCAGTCTCAACTTGTCCAAGTTCAGGAAGAGTCCCAGCATTATCAGTCTCAACTTGTCCAAGTTCAGGAAGAGTTGGATCGATCGGATTTCCAGCAATATGCCCTTAGCGATACAGGTGTCCAACGGAGCCAGATGCCATATAGCCTTCTAGTATGGGATGCGTGGTATGCTTACCAAAAAGGCGATGTAACCAAGATGCAAAAGTACTTGCAGGAATCCTTGAAGTGTACGCCTTTCTCAAAAACAGAAACACTGATGAACTGGCTAGAGAGTTTTGTCAAATTCTCCTCAGAGAAAGAGCATCAACTCGATACCTACGCACTCACCAATTCAGAAGAGTGGAAGCAATTGATGCGGTGGACAGTTGCAGTTAAGCCAATTCGTAAAACTAAAGCCCTGTCTCACTCATTATAATTTTACCAGATTAACCTAAATGACGACAAATCCAAGTATTATTTGGTTCACGACTCACAAATGCGCTTCGGTGTATGCTACTGAAATTTTGCAGAAACTGGCACATGATTTAGGTATGACTTATGTGAACTATGAAGGAAATTTGTGGGAAGCTGGTCAATCTTTAGGGAAATTAATTTCCAGCAATGACCCTGAAAAAATTAATAATATGTTTAAAACAACTGGTCATATTTACGGACCATTCAGACAATATTACCCCATAAGTGAAATGGAGAAATACAAGGTAATTGTGATGTTGAGAGATCCAAGAGATGTCCTCACGTCACTTTATTTTTCTATCGCATATAGTCATGGCATACCAGAAAGCCAAAAGACAAAGATAGAGGCGGCCATGGAAGACGCAAGAAATAAAAATATAGATGATTTGGTACTAGAACACTCTCCTTGGTTGAGTACAAAGTACAATCAGTATGAAAAATATCTCTTGGCTAAAAAAAATGTATTACTTCTGAAATATGAAGATATGGTTACAGATTTCCCCGTCTGGCTGAGTGAAATGTTCAAACATCTCGCAATTAAGCCTAGTGAACAGCTAAGAAAAGAGCTAATAGATGAGGCTAAATTTGAAGTAAAAGAGGATATTTATTCTCATAAAAGGCAGGTGAAACCGGGAGATCATAGGAGGAAGTTACAGGTGAATACTATTAAGCAATTAAACTTAGAATTGCAAGATATTTTGAAGATACATGGATGGGTAAGCAACCAATTGCAAGAAGAAGATGAGTTATTTCAACTTAATTTAGAGAGGAGTAGAGAGAAATTAGAGAAGTTCAAATTTGGGTTGGAACAAGCCAAACAGCAAATTACCTCAGATTAGTTCAGGAATTTGTCTGGCTATTTAGGAGTAGGACAATCATAAGGGAAAAGTTAGAACAATAAGAAGGATAAAAATTATGGCAACATCTAATCAGGAAAATTCAGATAAATTGAGTCAAGCTAAGGCTAATTTAGAGCTATCGAAGACTCGTTTGCAACAAATAAAAGCGGGAATCAATAGTTATCGAGTAACTCCCAGTGATGAGTTATCTGTTAACAATGAGAAGTTAAATCAAGAAAAATATTCTCATTCAACTAAAGAATTATCAGGAAAGAAAATTCTTTTTTATTACGAGCAGTTAGGGAATACAACAGAAATTTTTGCGGGAACCAGCACGGTAGTAATTGCGCTGACTACTGCTTTAGTCATCAGAGAAAATATTTTAGTTTATGCCACAGGTAATGATGTAAATTATCCAGAAACCTATCAAGGGGTTAATTTCATACCTTTACCCAAGTCAGAAAATTTAGAAACGTTCCTATCTGACTATGATATCGTAGTTTTTGCGACATACTTAAAGATATTTTCTGAATGCCAAAAACCATCTAAACAGATTTGGATTTTACATATACACAATTGGCAACTAGCAACGAATGAAGTTAATCATAGTGATAAATTTGATGGGTTTATATGTCTGTCAGATATTCACCGTCAAGCCATCGCTTCACAAGGTGTGCCGATAAATAAGATTAGGGTTGTGCCTAATTTTACAGATACTAAAGTTTTTACTCCAAAACCAATAGAGCGTAAACCCCATTCTATCATGTTTGCCGGGGCAATCGTAGATCATAAGGGTTTGCATATTCTTTTCGCGGCTTTACCAGAAATACGGAGCAATTTTCCAGATACAGAAGTACATATTTATGGTAGTGCATCTTTGTGGAAAGATAGAACAGATGAATATGAAAAAGAATTGAGAAGTCAGGAATTAAGTGGAGTGTATTTTCATGGTGCGATTTCCAATAGCGAAATGCCACAAATTTACCCCCAACATGGCATCATAGCTGTTCCTTCTGAGGAAGAAAGTTTTGGTATGGTCGCAGTAGAGGCTGAAGCCTGTGGCTGTATTCCTGTAGTCCACAATGCCGGAGGTGTCGCTGCTACTTTAGTTGAGGGTGAAACTGGGTTTTTGTATTGGCCAAATACGCCGGAAGAGTTAGCTAAAACAATAATTAGAGTGTTTAAAATTATTGATCGCGATGGCTCAATTCGTGAACGTGCCATCAATTTTGTTAGAGACAAGCTTGAAAAAACTGTTGTTTTAACTAGATACATAGATGTGCTTAAAGAAATGATTAGCAAACAATATATCGAATACCAGTTTAACCAGTTTGAATTGTTTCCAAAAAAAGAAACTCCCTTGACTAATAGTTCAGTTGTTTTAGATTTTGATACCTGCTTTAAGCAGATAAGAAGACCGACAAAAAAAGGATGGATACCACCTAACAATTCAGATTTAATGAGCCAAAAATTGCGAAATCTAGGAATAGAGGTATATGATTATGAAATAAATGTAGATGAATATCGGCAATACTTTCAAGATGCTAGATACTTAGAGAACTTTCCTGATTATTACTCATTTAATCGAAGCGAAAAATCATTAGAACACTATTTGGCTGCTAAACTGCTAAAGCTGAACTGTGAAGATATTTACATAGATGTTGCTAGTGAAACAGGTACTGTACCTAAAATTTATACAAAAATCTTTGGAGCTAAAACATACACACAAGACTTAAAGCATCCTCCAGGATTAAATGGTGATACAATTGGTGGTAATGCTGCTGATATGCCTTTGTCCAATGAATTTGCGACAAAGATGGCATTGCACTGTTCATTTGAGCATTTTGAAGATGATTCAGATATTGGGTTTGTAAAGGAAGCCGCTCGCGTATTAAAGCGAGGCGGTGCAGTTTGTATCCTGCCACTTTACCTGTTTGATGAATATTCAATTCAATCTGATCCTGTAACGGCAATATCAAGTGGTGGAGTAAATTTTGAAAAGGATGCTGTTATTTACTGTGCTGCTGGGTTTAATAACCGTCACTGTCGCTTTTACGATCCCCAGCATTTTTTCGATAGAATATGTCAAAACCTTAATGGTCTTAAACTAAAAATTTACCGGATTAAAAATGCTAAACAAGTTGATGAATCTTGTTACATTCAGTTTGCCGCAGTCTTAGAAAAACCGCTAGATGATAATACATTAGGTCTAGACCAGCACACTGCCAAGATAAGTTCTTCTCTAAATTCATCACAACATAAATCAAGTCCATCTCATCCAGCACAAAAAACTGTAGGAAATCCCAATCAGTTCTCTTCTATGTCCAGTCAACCTCGCATAGATGTTGTATTGCAAGCTACTGGAACACATGGATGGAACTTTTCGCGAGGTTGGGTCAATGTTTTGCAAAGACAAGGTTTACTGAATCGTGTATTTATCCCTGTCGCTGAATGGGGAGCATTAGAACCTACAGATGATGATGGTTTGTATCAATATTTAAGAAACCCGGAAGCAGATATAATGCTCTTGCTTGGATTTGATTGGCATTCTCAAAGTTTGCATAGCACTCGTAAATGGCAAAATCAGTGGCATCAAGCGAGAGTCAAAAAAGTAGTTACAATTCCCGATAGTTACTTGAATGATGCTGTTCAAAATACCTCTAGTTGGCGTGAACAGATGTCTATGGCAATTAAAAGTACAGTACCTTGTGTTGATGCTATTATTTGCCACCATGAGCCTGATGTAAGTTTTTTACGGGAGCAAGAATATATTGCGAAACCGATAATTTTCTCTCCCTTTGCTGTTGATACTCAATATTTTCATAAAAACATTTCTTTTCGAGAGCGGCTCGATCGCGCTTTTTTTCGAGGGCAAGTTACTAACTACCATGAAAACAGCCCATATAAAAATAGAGGCCAGCTAATAGAATATTTGACCTTATGTCAATCAGTTGATGTTCATAAACTAGATATGAGCTGCTTACTACGTCCAGTAGAGGCGGTTCAATCTTATGCTGAAACTTTAAATAAATATAAGATCCTTCTAAGTTTGCCTTCTTTGTCACCAACTTTAGTATCCCGGACCTTTGAAAGTTTAGCTTGTGGTGGTTTGGTACTTCAAAATCAAATAATTGGGGAAAAATCTAATGAATTATTCCGTGACAGGGAGCATTTAGTTTACTATAACCCTGAAAATCCTGATGATTTAATCGAAAAAATAGAATATTTGCTGAAAAATCCAGATTTAGCTGAGGACATAGCTGCTCGCGGCTATCAGTTATGCCAAGAAAAACACACTCTTGAATGCCGAATTCAAGAGTTAGTAGAATGGGCTGATAGTGGTTTTGAAGTAAGCGAAGATACTCCTCAAACCTCCGATGCTACAGGACAGTTAATATTGAAATCACAAGGTTTACATAAAACTACAAATAGGCACCGACAGAGGAGTAACAACTCATTGTTAGTGGCTGTAGATGGAATATTTTTTCAGCTTAACAATACAGGTATAGCTAGAGTTTGGAAATCGCTATTAGAAGAATGGGTCACAGACGGTTTCGCCAAGGATATTCTAGTTCTAGATCGAGCCGGAACAGCACCTAAAATTTCTGGTGTCAGGTATCATCTAATACCTGAGTACAACTACGATGACACCGATAGAGATAGACAAATGCTTCAGCAAGTGTGTGATGAAGAAGGAGTAGATGTATTCACCTCTACATACTACACAACTCCCCTGTCAACTCCCTCTGTTTTTATGGGTTATGACATGATTCCGGAACTGATGGAGCAGAACCCAGATTACCCCATGTGGCGAGAAAAACACCGGGGAATTAGACACGCTTCTGCCTATGTAACTATATCAGAAAATACTAAGCGCGATCTGGCTGGTTGCTTTCCAAATATATTAGTAGATTCAATAACTGTAGCCCATTGTGGTATTGATAGTAATTTTAGTCCTGCCACTCAAGAAGAAATTATGGGATTTACATCAAAATATGAGATTCGTAAACCTTATTTTCTAGTTGTGGGAGAGAGAGTAGGTTGGCAAAAGTACAAAAATACAACTATCTTTTTTGAAGCTTTCCACAATCTGCCTAATTGGCAAGGTTTTGAGATTGTTTGTATTGGTAGTTATCTTCAACTGGAAGATGAAATTAAAGTTCATGTCAAAGATAGTAGAGTTCATTTACTCAAACTCAGTGATGCCGAATTAAAAGTTGCTTATTCTGGGGCTGTGGCTTTAGTGTATCCTTCTCTTTACGAAGGTTTTGGGATGCCTGTAGCGGAGGCAATGGCTTGTGGTTGTCCAGTTATTACTTGCCCATACGCTTCTATACCTGAAGTCGGTGGAAATGCGGTTTTGTATGTGAGTGGTAGAGATGTTAATGAACTGGTAGAAGCAATGATTAAGGTTCAGAAACACGAAGTGCGGGAGTCTTTAATTAGGCTGGGATTAGAACAATGTAAGCAGTTTTCTTGGTCAAAAATGGCAGAAATAGTCAAGTTTGTTTTGATTAAAACTGCGGGGCGAAAGGAGTCTCTGCAAATTGAAAATACAGTTAGTGCACCTACCTACCCATATAAAGTATCAGCCATAGTCTCTACCTATAATTCAGAAAAGTTTATTAGAGGTCGCTTAGAAAATTTAGTAAATCAGACTTTATACACCCAAAGTCAACTAGAAATTATCGTGATTGACAGCAATTCTGAACAAAATGAGCGTTCAATCGTTAAAGAGTTTCAGAATAAATACCCCCATATCTTTTATGAACGCACCCCAGAGCGAGAAACTATTTATGCTGCTTGGAATCGTGGCATTAAGAGGTGTCAGGGAGAATATGTGATTAATGCTAATGCAGACGATCGCTTTGCGAGCAATGCAATAGAAATTATGGCAAATAAATTAGATGACCATCGCCATCTAAGTGCTATTTATGGTGATTGGCTGATAACAGCACAGGACAATGATTCTTTTGATTCAAATTCCGATAAATTTAACTTTTATTATCCAGAATTTATCCCCCCCTTACTTTTATATTACCAAATTACTACCCATGCAGCTTTAATCAAAAAAAGCGTGTTCGATCAGATAGGTTACTATAAAGACGATATGAAAGTTTTTGGTGATCGAGAATTTATGTTACGCTTTTCTGCTAATGGTTTGATGGCGAAAAAAATACCTGATATTGTGGGATTGTACTATGAAAATCCTAAGAGTATAAGCATGGGAGAAGTTGGATATGCTGCTTTAGGAAATGAATATGAACCTTTACGGCAGGAATATTTGCAACCAAAAATCTTGAGTAAGTTGTTTGGCTACAATTATATTCTTGACAACTCTAATTTAGCCCAATTATATGCTGTGCTTGGTTCTTTTGGTAAGGAATTTTTTGTTTGGAATGGCCAACCTGTTAGCGATATAACTTTTGCGGAACAGGTTTTGTGTAAGGTATTAGAACTAGATCCAACAAATTCTTTAGCACTAAACAATTTAGGAATAATTAGAGCCACTCAAGGCAATTACCAGCAAGCAACAGAAATGTTGGATTTAGCTTTACAACATAGCAATAGCGATAGACAAAATATCCAAGCTAATATTGCTGCTGTAAAAAATCAATGTACTACTTTTGGTGATTATTTTTGGCTAAAGCCCTCAATGCCAACGTTTATACGGACAAATCAGCGTGCCAACTACTCGAAAGTAGAGGAACCTTTAGTTAGTGTTATTATTCCCACTAAAGACCGTCCAGAAATGCTTGCCCAAGCTATCCAAAGTGTTCTTAATCAAACCTTTACCGATTTAGAAATCATCGTAGTTAATGATGGTGGTGTTGATGTACAATCACTCATATCACGCCTTAATACTAAGAGTAACATTGTCTATAAAAAACACGATTGCCCTCTTGAGCGCTCCTCCGCTCGTAACACAGGCATCCGCGCCGCCAGCGGTAAATACATAGCCTACTTAGACGACGACGATATCTACTACCCCAATCACATCGAAACCCTAGTCAAATTCCTAGAAAATGGCGAATATAAAATCGCCTACACCGATGCTGTCATGGCGCAACAGGAAAAACAAAATGGTGAATATGCGACAGTTCACCGTAGTGTGCCCTACTCCCTAGACTTTGATAATGAAAAAATCTTAGTGAGTAACTGCACTCCTAACTTATGTCTAATGCACGAAAAATCCTGCTTAGATGAAGTGGGCTTATTTGATGAAACCCTATCCACTCATGAAGATTGGGATTTAATAATTCGACTCTCCCGCAAGTTTAACATAGCCCATATAAAGGAAACTACTTGCGAGTTTACCCAAAGAAATGATGGCACTAACACCAGTAGCCATAACCGAGCCGATTTTACCCGCACTAGGGAGATTATTTTTAACAGATATCGCCAGTATGCTGAAGCTAACTCCGCTATTTTAGACGCTCAAAAAGAGGTTTTTATCGCAGAAGCAAAAGAGTTAGCCCACCAAGTACAGCAGATACAATCTCAAGTGATACAAAAAGAGTCTCAATTACAGGAAACTCAAGCGGAAAAATCTCAGTTAGCAGCGCAAGGGGAAACTTGGCAACGTACAACTCAGGAGGTACAAGCTAAATTAGATGCGACTCAATCGGAAAAGGACTGGGTAAAATCTCAGTTGGATAGTTGGAAACAAACGGCAGAAGAAATGCAGATAGAATTGGACCGATCGCGTTTAAAACTGAAACAAGCCCAGTCACAATTAGTAGCGCTAAATTATGAATCTGATTTGGAAAAAAACAGCAACTCTACAATTAAAGATTGTTATAATGTTGGGGGTGTTTTTCCTGAAATCCCTAGCCATAAAATCACTAAATTAGCTAATACTGACGAGCTCATGCTAATACCAATAGGCGCTTGGTGCCGCACGGCATATCAAGTTCGTGAATTTAATACTAAGAATAATACCACGTCAGAGTCATTTCCCTTCGACTGGACAATAACGAGTTTTGCTGCACTTCAAAGAATTCTTTCACCTGAATTTAATCCCGCCCAAATTCTTGATTTAAATAATCTCTACATTAATAAATTCGGAAGTTTGTCGGACAGCTATTCAGATTTGATATTCCACCATGATTTGTCTCCTGCATTGGTGAGCAAATACCACTCAGAGGATAGAGAAAATTTCATAGAGATCTCACCTCAGTTGATTGATAGTGGGGCAATTGATCAGGCCAAGGGACGATTTCTCCACACTTTCAGCAAGCTTAAAGATTATTGTAAAAGTGGCCATCAAAAAATTGGATTTATTAGATGGTGTAGGAGTGGACATCCAGATCACGAATTGCCTAGTGTTTTTACCGATGAAAACATATTTTCACTCTACCAGCTACTTCAGTCTTTTTGTGGTCACAACAAATTTTATGTGTTAACAATTATGACAAAGTATGTTGACAATCTGCCTTCTGAAGGCTCAGTATTGGAGTATCACAAATATTCAAACGTCGGTGCATCTATTCTTTTGGCGGAGAGACCAGGATACAATGGTGACAGATCAAACAATTTCGCAGGTGATTGCCGAAGTTGGACAGAAGCTCTGACTGGATTTAGACTTGACTTTGAAATAGATCACATTCCTCGCTACTAAAGGAATGGGTGAAATCTCAGTTGAATAGTGGGAAATAAACGGCAGAAGAAATGCAGATAGAAGTGGATAGATCCTGCTTAAAACTAAAACAATCCCAATCACACTTAGATCTATCAACCGTTCGTTAAAGTAAATCCTAACAGGAAGTGCAATTGGCTTTACCGTCTATCCCATAATTTTAGCGGGCTGGGAATGGGAAGGGAAAAGCTAAGGCATGATCTTCAGCTCGCAATACAGGATAAACCTCGCGTATAGACATATGGCAAAGCTAAATTTAATCCTGGGTTAGTTTACCAATAATTTCCAATGCTTCAATATAGATTCCACGCCAATCACAATCGAAGTTGCTATGATGATTAAAACCTGTATCTTTGGCATTACCGATTAGATACTCGTCCTTGATTAGCGCTGGTTCAAGAGCATTTTCCCTGTTATTAAACCAATACCTTTTCTGCCCCATAGCCTGCTTATGACTAAATATCACTCCTGGTTTATTGGCGATCCATGTTACATGAGTCAGACCCGTGCCTTCAGGTTGTATGTACATATCTACCCCATGGGCCCAAACAGCTTTTTCAAAGTTGGAGTTCCCAATCGCGCTATAAGTAGCAATCTCAGGAGCAATCAAATCAATAATTTTTAGTCTTATTTCATTTTCCTGTTGAATCATCGACTGGTCTCTCGGGTCTGGTTGGCGATGATCCATGCAGCCCCAGCCATCAAAGACAATTCCTATTTGTGGATAATCTTGGTAAAGTTTATTAATGATATTAGCAAAACCTTTAATTTGAGATACCCAGACACGACGATGGCTTCTGATCGTTATCCAAATTAGGGGGAAACACTTTTTAGCCTGTTCTACTTCTTGTAACAACACACCTTCATTAGCACATTTAGCCAAAGAATAATTAACAATTCTCTTAGCTAATGCTTCCGTGATAAATGTGTCAGTAACTCTCATCGCAAATAAATTATTTTCTAGAATTGTTTCTAATAAGCTATTAGCATGAGGAATAGCTACTACTTTATCCTCAGACACCTCCTCAAACAGAGCGGGAATATTGTAATAGTCGTAGGGTAAAGTCAAAAAAGTATCAATTTTTGCTAAACACCCATTAACTGCTAGATACTGTATCCCTGTAACTTCATTCCACATATAATGAGAAATGTTTGATATATGGCCATAAACTACAGCAGTTGGTTTGGGTTCCGGTGTTGATATATAAGATTTGACTTTGACCCACTGACTCACCAGCGATGCTTTTAGCTTATTAATAATATGTTCTCCTACCCAAACATCTTTATAGAACCAAATCACTAAATCCTTACTAGGAAAATAAAGGCATAACTTAATTCCCATCCAATGACCAATTATCAAATAAAATACTTCTTGACTGACAAAGCGATAGATGAAATTATTAAAATCACCGTTATGTATATGAAATGATTGATTGGATCGAACTATTTTACCAGTAATAGGACACAGGGTGTAAATATAGCCAGTCTGTGCCATTGATTGATAAGCATTCAAAGTTCTGGTCAGATATTTTCTGGATAATTTAATCTTTTGACCATCAGCAAAACTATTAATATATAATTCTTCTAATGATATGTCATCTTTCGACAGAGCTTCTAAGTTAGCCAATGAGAAACCTGCCCCCTCTAGCCAATTCTTATCATTATCTGTTAAATTATTAAACAGGAGAACTTTGTATTGGCTGCTTTGGTTAAAATAAGCTTCGGCAAGTTCGGCTTTGATTTCAGTTGGGTAAGAGTGGTTTTCCTGTGTCAAAGGGCCTAACTGATTTAATCCTCGCCATATACTATCATAAACTTCCGTTTCGCTAGGATGTTTCTGGGGAGCCTGACGGAAGAACGTTACAGCCGCATCTGTGAGACCTTGTTGTGATAAAATAATACCTAGGTTGTAGTAATTTTTAGCACTTTCTGGTTTTTTTTGGAAGACTTGATGGTAACAATTTATTACCTGTTCTTTTAACCCTTGCTGGACTAAAATTACTGCCAAATTAGCGTAGACTTCTGGTTTGTCGGGCTGGCTTTGTAAAGTCTGTTGATATTGGGTTAAAGCTTCTGAACATTGACCGCACTGGGCGTGAAGCATTCCTAATTTAAAGGAGATGTCAGCATTTGATGATGACTCTAGTGCTTTTTGGTAGGCTGTTATAGCTAATTCTAGCTTTCCTTGTTTTTCTAACAATTCGCCAGCCCTGCGGAAGGTCGCGATCGCATCTTCTTCTTCGCCAATTCTAGTTAATGCTAATCCTAACAAATAAGCATCATCCCCTGAGTCTGGTGCAAGTTCCACAGCCCGACGCAAGGCAGTGATCGCTTCCTCTAATTGCTCCAACTTTACCAACAATTCCCCTAGCTGTTGATGCTTTTCTGCATCTTCTGGCTTTAATTCACAAGCCCGCCGATAAGCCTTAACCGCACTATCCCCATCACCTTTTTTTTCTAACACCTTCCCCAGACTAAACCAATAATCGCTATTCTCTGGCTCAATTTCCAGTAACTTTTGATAGGATTCAGTCTTTTCCGGGTTTAAGTCGATCGCTCGTCGATATGCTAAAGCTGCTTGTTCTAAATCTAACTTAGCTTGTTGTTGTAGCATTTCTGCTAAACTCAAGTAAATTTCCTCAACATCAGGATTTAGTTTGGTAGCCTGACGATAGGCGGCGATCGCCTTTTCCAAGTCCCCCAATTTCTCCCAACACTGTCCTAAAGCAGAATAACTACCAAAATGCTCATGCAAAGTCAAGGCTTGATTCAACGCCACCGCAGCTTCATTCCACTTTTTTAACCGTGACAAAGCTTCCCCTAAATAATGGTGAGACCAACAAAAATCAGGATTAAGTTCGATCGCCCGTCTTAAATTAACGACAGCCTCATCCCAACGCCCCAACTGACATAAAGCCTGACCCAAATGATAATAAGACCAAGATAAATCCGGTTTCAGTTCGATCGCGCGTTGAAACTCCCCTACTGCTTCCTCTAGCCGACCCAATTTAACCAAAGTCTCACCCAAATAATGATGGGCCCATATCAAATCAGGGTAAAGAGCGATCGCCCGCCCAAACTCACTCACCGCCCCCTCTAACTGACCATCTTTAGCCAATGCCAATCCTAAATGGTAGTAAGGCCAAGGAGATGACCGATTAGACTCAACAGCCTTTTGGAAAAAGGCGATCGCTTCTTGGATTTGCCCTGATTCTAACAATTCGTCGCCTTGAGCTAAGTAATCAGTTATGGATATAGACTTGTCTGGATCATTAATATCATCTCCAATTGGCTCAGTTGTTACAGGTAGTTCAAGTTCAAAATATTCAGACCTGACATGAGCCAGAGAATTATTACAATCTTTTAATTTCGTCCAATTCAACTTATAACCTTGAATGAAATATTGATAAAGGCTATTTATATCAGTATCTTTAGTACCATCAAACAAATTAGGATGTGTTTCCTGCACCCTATTGATAGTCAAAGTCACTGTTTTACTCACTTCAAAGCAAGCAATATACTTTTTGCATTCCCCTTTATGGATGGAAAAATAGTGGGCCAATTCCCCTTCAAAATAATTGGGATTACTGATATTATTTGAGAGTTTGACGAAATCTAAAACATCTTTTTTTCGGTAAACAGAGGCACTAACTTCCCAAGGATAAGACCAGTAACCTTGGGGTGCCTCTGTCCAATCACATAGCCAATATTCTCCTCGATCGAGCAACTGGGGACATGGCTGAATATTTTTACCATTTCTGAGACTAAAACCGAAGATTTCTGAATCTTCATCAAGAGACTTGGCACAAATTTCAGGATTGAAGAATGATTTAAATAAAACGTCATCACATCCCCACAGGATAAAGTCACTGACTTGATTAATAGTTGCTATTAAGTCAGAATAAAAGTCCTTTTCTGCAATCCAGTTCACCCCTGAATATTTATCGATTAAATCTTGATAAGAAATATCCGTTGCTTTGTGCAAAACATAGATTGAGTTTTCGTGAATACCTGAATAATAGAGCAGGCTTTCCAAGTAAGCCTGAAGTTGTAGGGGTCGATCTTTGGAAAAGACTATAACCGATATGCGAGCTGAGAGGGTGTCACCATCACGCAATTCTTTGGGAAACATAATAAAACTCCTTGTACCAAATAAACAACACAATGACCCCCAAATTAATCTCTTAACAAATTAGCGAAAGGCATATTGATTTCCGGGTAGGAAATCAATATCTACAGTAGTGGCTCTGCCACTCCCAGCTATCTCACCAACTCTGGAAGCAAAAGGAAAAGCATCTCCTACTCCTAAGTGATACGCAAGCAACAAGTGTTTAGCATTAAACCATTGGTGCGTCAAAATATAATCTTGAGCAAAATCTGAACATTCGCTCAAAGCCCAAGTTGATATAAACAAGTCCACATTGTTTATCAGACAATTGTCTAAAAAGTTAAGAGGTAGCAAGTTAATTTTACCTGCTGCAATTGACTGATTAGGCTCATTTATAAGGTTAACATTTGTTTCACCCAAAATGCTTCCCAAGTATAGCCATTGAATGACGCTGAAGATGGGCGTGTCAATAATAATGTACGTTAGCTCCTCACCCTGTTTCATTTTTTTAAAGATTTTCGCAAGATTACCATAGCCCCCGCCCCACTCTACTACTGATTTAATATCTGTTAATTCGCAGTTAGTATGTTCTACAAATTTAGCAATGTGGTGTAAATGGTGAACTGTGTTATAAGAAGTTTTTATACCGCCATATTCAGTAGTGACAGGGGGATTGCCTATGGAATCTTCTTTCAGTAAAAAAGTAATTTTATCGGCGGCAATCTGTGTTTCTAAGTAAGCAATTTCCTGTTCCTGCTTATAGAATTTATCGTAACCAACAAACATGGTTTCCAATATTACTTGATTTCCCAGAAATGAAATGGGGGGAATTGGCAGTATACTTTCCTCTAACTTCTTATTCTGTTCTTCCCAATAAGGGAGAATTAGGTTGGGATTAAGAGGATGCTTTTTAAGCAAGCTATATTTAGCCAAAAAAGTTTGACTTAGCTTGTTAAAATTATCCACTTGCTCTCTTACTGGTAAGCTAATTTGTACTTGACTTTCCGGAACCAGAGGCAAGGAGATTCTAATAATATCCTCTTTAACTTCCCATATATGATTAGGTAAATTTTTAGCTACTAATTCCTTTAAGTGACTCAGTTCTGGATAGTCGTTTTGCCCTGTAAAGCAACGAGCATCATCAATTAAAATTACATGATTTTCTTTCTGAGGGTGATTAAAAATAGCTTGTAGTTCCTCTAAAATGGGAGTTTCCAACTGCCCCTTAGCAGTAATTCCGGCTGAGTAATGACCATCAAGCCAGAACAAACAAGGTTCTTCTATTTGAGGTAAAATTGCTGGAAATACTTTACCACTGTCACCTTGGATAATATCCACATTAGACATTTGCCAAAATTTACTTGTTGCCTGAATATAAAGTTCAGGGCTTAATTCTATTGAAACAATTTTTTTAAAGATGTCTTTCATTGCAAATATCATGTCTCCCAGGTATGTACCTGTTTCAATTAAAGTATTAAGTGCATATTTTTCTGCATAATATCTGACAGCTTGCTCTTTGACAAAATGAGGCGTAGGGATTGGTTTACCATGTGCCAGCCAATTTTCAATTTCAGCATTTGGAGCTTTACCCAAATGTACAACCCAAACTACATATTGACCTGGTTCTTTCAAATTAGTTAAAACTTCAGAACCCGCAGGTTCTGGTGTTAAAAAAACTTCATCTAATACTGTATATCCAGGGAAGTAAGAAAGAAGCTGTTCTCTAGAAAAAATGCGATGAGCATTGTAAGCAATGCAAGGTACGCCAACAGGTACACTGACAACAATTTCCCCACCAGGCTTCAACACTCTATCGATTTCTGCACAAGCACGTCTCGCACCATCTGGCATAATTGGGTCGCCATACCTACCAAGACCTATATGTTCTACTACACACAAAGAAGTAATAAAATTTTGAGAATAGTCCTCGAAAGGCAACTCCAAAATACTGCCATCAACAACTGTCAGTCCTGGTAAATTAACTTGGACGGGTCTTATATCAACAAAAGTAGTAGGGACAAACTGAGAAATTATTCCAGAATATAATAATGTCGAACCTATATCTAGCACCGACTCAGGGCGACGTTGAAAAATTTTTCTACTAGCCCAAGTATCTTGGTAGTAATACGATTTATCAAACGGAGTAGATGAGGTTTTATCTGCCAAGCAAGGAAAGAAAGTCAAATTAGAAAATTCTTGAGATTCCCTTGATGTTTTAAATCGAGAAAAATAATACTCAAAATCCTGTTTATAGTCTTGCCAAAGGGGATGGTTAGTTTTACTCACATCCCATGTTTGGACATATTCAGTTAATTGTTTTTCTGGATTCATCAATGTTTCACTCCGTTATTTTTAGTTGTGTTTTTCAGTGTATCTCTGTTATTAGATATCTACCTAGATATCCACAAGGACTTTAAGTTCAACAGCGCGACGGTAACAAGCACTAGCTTCATCGATGCGCCCAACTTTTGCTAAGGCATCCCCTAACTTATTGTGCCACTCAGAGAATTCTGGCTCGAGTTCAATAGCTTTGCGGTAAGCCCCGATCGCCTCCTCTACCGCACCCTTGCTCATCAAAGCATTCCCTAAACCGCAGTAACACAAAGAAGACTCAGGATCAATCTCGATCGCCCTGCGGTAAGCATCGATCGCCTTATCCCACCGCCCTTGTTTAGCCAAAGCTTCCCCTAAATAATGCTGCGCCTCCCAAGAGTCTGAATTTCGATCGAGAACGCGACGGTACTGACCAATTGCCCCATCCAACTGCCCTTTTTCTGCCAAAGCCTTACCTAGCCGCAAATAAAGCTCCGAGTCGTCAGACTTAATCTCCACAGCCTTTTGAGCCGCCTCCAAATTGCTTGGATTCAATTCGCTTGCCCTGCGATAAAACTTTACCGCCTCATCTAAATCCAGCTCAACATCTTTCTGAAGCGGTTGGATGGCAGCTCGCTTTTGCAAAGCCTCCCCTAAATGGCTGTTAACTACATCCGAATCAGGAGCAATTTCCAGCGCTCTGCGATAGGCCGAAATCGCCTCATCGTACCGCCCCAACTGATATAGAGCAAACCCTAAATGATCCTGAGCCTCCAGCGAATTTGGCTCAAACTCAACCGACTTGCGATAAGAACCCACAGCTTGATCCCACTTTTGCAGTTTCGCCAAAGCATCGCCCAAATGCTGGTAAATCACTGCGGCATTCGGTACGATATCAAGCGCTTTCCGATAAGATGCGATCGCCTCATCCCAGCGCTGCACGATCGACAAACTATGCCCCAAATAGTGGTGGACGATTGCCGAACCCGGTTCCAACTCAGCGGCCTTGCTGTAAGCCGCGATCGCCCCCTCCCATTGACCCTGTGTGGCTAAAGCCGTGCCCAATTTATAGTAAAGCCAATGGAAATCAGGTTTTAACTGAATCGCCTTTCGGTAATAACCCACGGCTGCTGCTAATTCATTCTTACCTTGCAAAGCCTCTGCCAACTTCAGGTACAATTCCCCATCACCCGGATTTAGATCGATCGCATGACGCAAGCACTCAATCCCTTCATCAACCCGTCCCTGTCTTGCCAAAGCCTCCCACAAATTTTGGTAAGGCAAAGCCGATTCCGAGTCAAGCTCGATCGCTCTTCGCAAACAACATATAGATTCATCCAGTTGACCTTGCAAGCACAAAGCCTTGCCTAAACTATTGTGAAACTCGTAGAAATCCGGATATATTTCCACAGCTTTGCGGTACGCAGCCACGGCTTCATCTAGATTGCCCTGCTGTTCCAAAACCTCTCCTAAATTATGACAAGACCAAGCCGAATTCGGGTTAAGTTCGCAGGCCCGGCGGTAACTTTTCTCCGCCCCATCCCGCTGCCCCAATTTCGCCAAAACTTCACCCAAATTGTGGTGATACCAGGAAAAATCCGGGTTTAGTTCAGTACACCGCTGGTAGGCGGCGACCGCTTCCTCTAATTTATCCGACTGTTTTAGGAGGTTGCCTCTATGAAAATAATTAGAAGCTGTCTCTTCATGCACTTGTAATGAGTTATTCATAATTTTGTACCGTAGACTTCATTTTTTTTTGCTTGGTCGATCGGGGTTGATAAGCACCTTGTACTAATGTCAATATTCAGGATTCTCGCGCGGGGTGCGGGCGGGTTTTTAGTCTTTGGGTATCCCTTGAAGCTATCGACGAACCCGCCCCTACAGGTTGTTGACATTGGTGCCGTCTGATGAATTGTATCGGTCTTCTGTCTAGGTTACAATCCTTGCGATTCCCCCGGCATCCAGGGCGGGTACGGGGACTGATCCCCTACAAAGGCAGAGATGTCTCATTCTCAAGAAAATTAGCGATTGTAGGGGTAGTGCCCCCGTGCCTACCCCTCATGGGGATGTTCCTAATGACTCGGCCGCCAATTCTCGTCCTCCAATCTGATACCGCTGTCTTGACAAGCTCTGGTTAAATGGGGGCTGTAGTAAGGGTCATTCTCAATATATTGTTGCCACCGGCTTTCCATCAGCTTCGATTCCTGCTTCAGCCGCTCTTTCTTTTCAGGGGAATCCTCGTAACCCCGGCTTTTAGATTCGTGGTGGTATAGAACTACATGAGGCAGGTAAATATTGCGATACCCTTTCTCTAGCATTTTCAAACACAAATCCACATCATTGTACGCCACTGTTAGCTCTTCGTCAAACCCCCCAACACTTTCAAATACTTCGCGGCGACACATTAAACACGCAGCAGTTACCGCTGAAACATTATTCATGCCTACCACATTCCCGAAATAGCCAGGAATCGATCGCGGCATATGGTAATAACTGTGACCGGCAACTCCGCCGCCGAGTCCCATCACCACTCCCGCGTGCTGGATTTTGTTATCTGAGTATATCAACAAACTGCCCACAGCCCCGATCGAGCTTCTCTGAGCTTGTTCAACCATCCCGCCAATCCAATCGGGAGTAATTACCTCTGTATCGTTATTCAAGAACAGCAAGTAATCTCCCTCGGCTTTACTAGCAGCGTAGTTGTTAATCTTAGAGAAATTGAAGGGAATATCGAGTCGATAACTTTTAAACCTCGCTGATTCCTTAGCCGTCCATTTAGCCAGAATTTCCGCCGTGTGTTTCTCTTGACTGCCGTTATCGATGACGATAACTTCGTAGTTGGGGTAGACGCTCTTAGTAAAGATAGACTCCAAGCAATTGTCCAAAACATCGCCTAAATCCCGCGTGGGAATAATGATGCTGACCCGCTTGTAATCGGCAATTTTGTAGCGTGCAATAAAGTGTCCCAAAAAGTAGGGAACGCCTTCAATTTTCCCCGGTTCGCCCCTGCGTTCGATCGCCTCTTGCAAAGCTTTTTGCCCTGCATCATAGGCATAGGGTTTAGCCTCTACACCGCCAGCAGCCGAACCCGCGTGCATTCTCCAGTGGTAAAGAATTTTAGGGATGTGAAATATTTTGTCAGTTTTTTCTGTAAACCTCAGAACCAAATCATAATCCTGAGCTCCTTCAAAACCCGGTCTGAAACCGCCGATTTCATTAATTAGCGATCGCCTGTAAGTTCCCAAATGGCAAGTGTACATCCGAGATAAAAATGAATCCGGACTCCATTCTGGCTTGAAGAAAGGATTTATCAGTTCCTGATCCTGATAAATCTTGTCTTCATCTGAATAAATCATGTCCGCTTCCGGGTGGCGGTTCAGCAACAGCACCACTTCATACAACGCCTCTGGTGTCAGTGTATCGTCGTGGTCTAGCAAAGACACATATTCACCCGTTGCCAACTCCAAAGCAGAATTTGAACAGTGAGAAATGTGACCGTTTTTGGTTCTGTAAGCTACTTTGATCCGGCTATCTTTGGCTGCATATTCTTGCAAAATTTGCTTGACATGAAGCGCGGTTGATGCGTCATCCGCAATGCACAATTCCCAATAAGGATATATCTGATTGAGAACTGATTCTATTGCCTCCTGCAAATAATTTTCTGGCGTATTGTAAGCAGGCATGACAATGCTAATCAGCGGCTTGTAGCTAAAGATTTCTAATGTTTCCGCCATTTTCCGCAAATCAGCTTCTCTAGGGCTGTTCTTAGCGCGCCACTTGGTGTAAGCTGGGTCTTGACCGAGGAATAGCGAATCTCGTAAGTTTTGATAATCCAAACCAAAAAGTTTCGGATCGAGTTTGCTCGCCGTCTGATAAGCTTCCAGGGCTTCCGAAAGCTTGTCTTGTTTAGCTAAAGTTTTTGCTAAGTTGTGGTACGACCAGCCAAAGTCAGGAGCAACCTCGATCGCTTTCCGATAAGCAGCAACAGCTTCATCAAGCCTACCTTCTTGTTGATATACATCCGCTAAGTTGTGGTGGGACCAAACAAAATTTGGATTCAGTTCTGCCGCTTTCTGATAGCTTTTAATAGACTCATCAACTTTACCGATCCACTTCAGGACATCGCCTAAATTGTGGTGAGTTCCAAAGTAATTGGGATTAATTGAAATTGCTTTGCGGTAGGCGGCCACAGCCTCGGCAAATTTACCTTCTTCTTGCAGAGACGCCCCTAATTCGTGGTACTCCGCAGCTATCCCAGGGCTGTGTTCGATCGCACTTCCAGAATGTGCGTGAACAGTCCGATCGCTCTTTTCCGCCGCCCTACTTACACCCTTTTTTTTTAATACCTCTTCTAACCGCCCAGAAATAGCCTTGTCATCAGGCCGAATCTGCAACGCCATTTGATAAAAGACGATCGCCCCATCCGGCCAATTCTTCCGCACCAAAGCATTAGCCAACTCAACATAAAGGTCAGCATCATTCGGCGCAATCTCCAGCGCCTTGTGATACAACTGCACGTCATCAGGATTCTCCTGAATCGCCTGCCGGTACAAACGCATCGCTTCCTTCAAATCCCACTGGGACCGCATCCTCACAGCATCAGCCAACTTTTGCGAAAGCCACGGCAAATCCGCCTGAATCTCCGCAGCGCGGCGGTAAGCGGCGATCGACTCATCCCACCGTTCCAGCTTCTCAAAAGCCGTTGCCATGTTGTAATAAGTCCACGGAAAATCAGGATTTAACTCGGCCGCGCGTCGGTAAACATCGATCGCTTCCTCCCACCTTTCCATTTCTAGCAGCACGTCGCCTAATTTGCTCTGCGACCAGAAGAAATTCTGATTAACTTCGTTAGCACGTTGGTAGGCAACAACTGCCTCATCCCAACGTTCCAGCTTAATCAGCGCTTCTGCTAAATTGTTGTGCGCCCAAAAATGGTCAGGATTGAGTTCGATCGACCTTTGGTAAGCCGAAATTGCCTCATCCCACCTTCCCAGCTTAATCAGCGCGTCTGCTAAATAGTTGTGCGACCAACTGAAATCGGGATTTAATTCTGTTGCTTTCCGGTAAGAATCTACAGCTTCTTCCCACCGTTCCAACTTCAGCAACACATCGGCTAAATTGTTGTGAGACCAGCTAAAATCAGGATTTAATTCGATCGCCTTGCGGTAAGCATTTACAGATTCCTCCCACCGTTCCAACTTAACCAGCGACTCAGCTAAATTGTTGTGCGACCAAGAAAGATCGGGATTGTTTCTAATGGCATTAGTGTAAGCATCTACCGCCGCTTCCCACTGTTCTTGACCCTTAAGAATTTCGCCCAATTCGTGATAAGCTGCGCCAGCATTTGGGTTCAACTCAACCGCGCGCCGGTAACAGTCAATTCCCTTATCTACCTTACCTTGCTCGATCAAAGTTTTGGCTAAATTTTCGTGTTCCTCGGCGGTGCCGGATTTCGGGTCGATCGCAAATGCTCGATACCAAGCCTCAGCCGCCTCCTCCGACTTTCCTAACTGAGTTAACAGTTTTGCAAAATTGCGGAAAGCACCGGCAAAATCTGGTTTCAGGGCGATAGCCTTTTCGTAAGCAGAAACTGCTTGCTGCCACTGTTCCTGCTGCGCGCAAATGCTGCCGTAATTAGCATAAGCTTCGGCAAAATTAGGGTTAATTTCTATTGCTTTGACATAGCAACTTTTAGCTTCATCAATTTTCCCGCCAGCTTGCAGCGCGTTGCCCAGCATTTTGTAAAGCGGCGCTTCCGGCTTAATTTGCAGCGCCTTCTTGCAAGCTGCGATCGCCTGTTCCAATTTACCCTGAGCAAAATAGCCTTCTGCCAGTATTTTGTATGCTTCTGGATCTTCTATATTAATTGTAGAATTAACTGCCTGCTGAACTGGCGGCTTAACTGCGGTTGCTGCGGGCTGCTGCTTGACTGCACCGTTTTTCGCAGTTGCACCCGCCAAAGTTTGCTCTCCCTCGCTGCCATTTCTTGCATTAGCTGCGTTCAGTTCAATAGCTTTGCGATAATATGCTGTCGCTTCCTCTAACTTGCCTTGTTTTTTGAGCGCTTCGCCCAAATTTTGGTAAGCAGTCGCCACATTAGGATTTAATTTTATGGCGCGATCGTAACAGGCGATCGCTTCGGGGTATTTTTCCTGCCGAAAAAAAGCATCGCCCATATTCAAGTGTTCCCCAGGCGCTACTTTTTCTGGTTCCAAACTAAATGCTTGATACCAGCACTGCTGGGCTTCTTCCGGTTTGCTAATTTGTCCGAATACTTTTGCTAAATTCCGGTACACTCCCGCGAAATTCGGCTTAATCGCGATCGCCTTTTGATAAAATCCGATCGCCTCCTGCCATTTTTGCTGTTGCGCGCCAAGGCTGCCCAAATTCGCATATACTTCCGCAAAATTCGGTTCTATTTCAATCGCTTTAGCGTACCAGTGCCGCGCCTCTTCCATCCTGCCTTGAGCTTGCAGCGCGTTGCCCAAAGTCTTGTAAGCTGGTGCAAAATTGGGGTGAATCTTCAAAGCTTGCTCGCAGGAGGCGATCGCTTCTTCTATTTTTCCTTGGGATAAGTATGTTTCTCCCTGTTGGTTAAATTGAACCGCTGTTGATTCTGTATTCACTGTTGATGGCATATGGGCGGCGGCTCCAGAGGCAGGAATTAAATAGGGTAGTCAAAACGTTTCACAATTATACTCGCGTTTGACACTAACAGAACCGGACTTGTTCCCCCAATTCTTAATTTTTTTGACTCCCGGTGCTGGTGAGGAACCGGGATTCTCGGCTAATTTTTTGATTTTACGGCTAAATATGTAAGAATCAGTACGGTTTCTGGGAGATTTGCGCGCCAGTCCAGACTTTTTCACCTTCGGGTCGATCGCCCGTGTTGTAAAGGAAAGTAAACACGGCAGGTTCTTGCTTGTGGGATGCTTTGTTGTGGACTGGGCAAAGGAACCCCCCTAAAAAAATATTACAAAACAAACGGCGCCCGATGTGCGATCGAACCTAAACGAAAATAGCCTTTTTAGCAAAAAACGATCGCCCTTTTGGGAGAAAGCGATCGCCCTTTTTTTTCAACAATTAATTAGTTAACAACTATTAGCAATTACTAATTAAGCTGCTGCTGCCTCTTCTTCTGCGTCTTCTGCTTCAGAACCTGCTTGAATTCCCAGCACGCTAACAACCACCTGATCTGGTTCGCCGAGAGCTACCACTCCTGCAGGCAAAACTAATTCGTGAATGTGCAGCGCATCCCCAACCTTTAAATGAGAAATATCTACTTCAATTGCTTCAGGAATGCTGTCAGGTTTGCACTTAGCTGAGAGTTGCGTCAGCACGGTATCCAAAATGCCGCCTTCTAACTTGACGCCGACGGGTTCGCCAACAAAACGCAGTGACAATTCAACTTCCAGGCTGTCTTGAGTTGCCACGGAGAAAAAGCTCAGGTGGTAAGGATAGCCCTTCCAAGGATGAACTTGAACTTCCCGGAGCAAGGTTTTTCCGCTCCAAGAGAGGTCGGGAATGCTGAGGTCAATTAGGGCATTGTTGACTACGTGCTTTTTGAGCAGGTGTTCAACTGTTTTGGCTTTGATGGTAAGGGAAATGGATTCAGAGCCTTTGTGACCGTAGAGGACGGCGGGAATCAATCCAGAGCGGCGGAGGGCGTTAGGTTTGCTGCCTTCTGCCCGCTTTTGACATTCTACTGCGAGTTCCATTTTATGACTTTCTGCTGATTGTTTTTACATTTTATCAAATTTATGCTAAAGCGATCGAACTTAATTAAATTCGCTAAATATTTGATAATAATTGGAAATTGGGAATTTGGCTATTCTCCGAATCTCGGCATGTCCAACTTTCCCAATCTCCCCCTCACTCTTTCCCAATTTAAAATGGTTAGGCTGGAGTACCGTCTGCAGAAAGCAAAGCGCGTTTCGGGCCGTGAATCGGGTCTTCTACAATGATAGTTTGGTCGCGACTGGCTCCGAGAGAAACGATCGCGATCGGCACTTCCATCAAATCTGCCAAAAACTTCAGATAATTCAAAGCTTGCGGTGGTAAATCTTCCAAATTCCGGCACTCTTCCGTAGACTGTTTCCAACCGGGAAGGGTTTCGTAAATAGGTTGGCACCGAGCAAATATCCGGGAACTTTTCGGGAAATCAACACATTTTTCGCCGTCAATTTCGTAAGCAACGCAAACTTTTATTTCTTCTAATTCATCCAACACATCTAGTTTGGTAATTGCCAGACAGTCAAGGCCGTTGATGCGGACTGCGTAGCGGCCGATTACCGCGTCGAACCAACCGCAGCGGCGTTTTCTGCCCGTTGTCGTGCCGAATTCTGCACCTCTCTCGCCCAAAATTGCTCCTATTCCATCTACCATTTCAGTAGGGAAGGGGCCTTCTCCGACGCGGGTTGTATAAGCTTTTGCTACGCCAATTACGCGATCGATCGCTGTTGGGCCGACTCCGGTTCCCACACAAGCACCGCCAGCGATGGGATTACTGGAAGTAACGTAAGGATAAGTACCGTGGTCTAAGTCTAATAAAGTGCCTTGCGCGCCTTCAAACAGAATATTCTTCCGCTTCTG
Organism: Microcoleus sp. S36b_A4; assembly: GCF_036700645.1. Lineage (NCBI taxonomy): Bacteria > Bacillati > Cyanobacteriota > Cyanophyceae > Oscillatoriales > Microcoleaceae > Microcoleus > Microcoleus sp. S36b_A4. Next base: position 51,595 of record NZ_JAUBPI010000038.1, read on the forward strand.
AAGTCCCTCATAAATCTTCAGGGAACTATCAACTACGTGCGGTCGCAAACGTTCGGCATAAACTCGATATTCATCAATTACGTCTTGCGGATTTAAAGGCGGCAAATTGTAGAGTTTTTCGAGAAGGACATTTTTACAATTAATCGTCCATTCCAATTGTTCTTGCAACCCTTCCAAGTCCATTAAATCTAGCATCCGAATGCCAGTGCGTTCCGACTTGTCGGCGTAAGTAGGGCCAATGCCGCGTCCCGTCGTCCCGATTTTATAATTTCCCCGCTGGGTTTCCGATGCTACATCAATTAATCGATGATAGGGCATCGTTACGTGAGCCGTCTCCGAAATCATCAGGGAGGTTGTCGAAATATTCAGTGCCTCTAGCTGATCTAACTCTGCAATTAAAACTTTCGGGTCGATGACCGTGCCACAGCCGATAATACACTCTTTATCAGGGTAGAGAATTCCGGAGGGAATTAAGTGCAGCTTGAAAGTCTGACCGTTTACTACCACGGTGTGACCGGCGTTGACGCCCCCTTGGTAGCGGACAACGATATCTGCGGATTTGCTGAGCAAATCGGTAATTTTGCCTTTTCCTTCATCGCCCCACTGGGCGCCGATCACAACTACGTTAGCCAAGGGTTTCTCGCGTTCAGTTCAGGTTGACACAATCTCCGATTATGTACGAATGCGTCCCGGATGTCAAATAAATTTTTGTTACAATTGAAAGACGTGAGGCTGTATTGCTCTCATCAACCCACTTCCAGCACTATCGGGGGACTTGGGAAGGGAGAGCCCCATAGGGGGAGAATGGGAGAGGGGAGAATGAGAGAGGATTTGATGAGTTTTTATGGGAATCCAATGTGCAGCTTAAATGTGGAACAGTTTACCTGCTGGAGGTTGTTGGCTGGTATGTGGGAAAACCCGGTTTCTGACCACTGATGCGTATAGGACTAAATTACAAATTCTTCAATCCTTCAATTCTTCAATCCTTCAATTCTTTCAATCTAAAATCTAAAATCTAAAATCTAAAATCGCATGACTTTACACGCTGAGTTGCACCGCCATCTGGGTGGTTCTGTCGTTCCTAGGGTGCTGTGGCGGTATTTCGATCGCCACAATGCTGAGATGGTTAATCGATTTCAAGAATACTCGGAGTTTGAGGAGTTTTACACTCGTCCGCGCAATACTCTCAATGAGTATTTGGAACTGCACACGCTGGTAGAAAGCGTTCAAACTGTTGAGACGTTGCCTTATTTCATCTATCGGTTGATGCGGGGCGCTTACGTGTTTGAAAATCTGGCTTATTTGGAGTTGCGCTATACGCCTTATTTGCGGACTCCAGAACATTTGAATCAGTCAGAACGCATTGATTTGATGGCAGAAATTGTACAAGTTGTGGGCAAGGCAAGTCAAATTAGCGATTGTCCGATTGTTACTAGCCAAATTTTGTGTATGCACTCGCGTTTACCCTATGAGGTGAATCGGGCGATCGTAGATTTGGCGGCCGGGATGGGAGAATATGTTTGTGCGATCGATATAGCTGGCGGCGATGATTGTATAGGCGATCGTTTGGAGGAGTTTGTCGGATTGTACCAGTACGCGAGGTCGATCGGCATCAAAACTACCGGCCACCTCTACGAAACTACCTCTGGCTGTTATCCCGAACTTTTACCCTATCTGATGCGTATCGGCCACGGGATTCAAATTCCGTTAAAATATCCCGAATTGCTGCCAGAAGTCGCGCGCAGGGGTCAATGCTTGGAAGTTTGCCCAACTACATATCTCAAAACGGGGACGTTGCAGGATATGCGCGAATTGAAGGTTGTGTTCGATCGATGTTTTGAAGCTGGCGTCGATATTGCCATTTGTACCGACAACGCGGGATTGCACAACGTGCGATTGCCTTTCGAGTACGAGAATTTGTTAACTTTGGATATCATTGATTTTCGGCAATTGCAAGCGTGTCAAGAGGCCGCTTTCCGCCATGCTTTCGCGTGGCCCTACGGGGAGCGGCCTGTGAAAATGCTGACCGGTTTGTTGCAGCATGAGTCTGTGGGGGCGATCGTTAATTAAAGAATATCTATTTAATGAACCGCGCAGGCGCGAAGGAAAAGAAAGAGGAACATAGGCAGATGTTTTCAGGTAAAAACTCTACTTGTAAATGAGAAAAACCTCTTTCTTCTCTTCCTTCGCGCTCTTTGCGTCTTCGCGGTTCGTTTAAAAAAGATATTTGTAAAATTATAATAAGCGTCTGGCGATCGGCGATCGGTAGCAAGTTATAGTTTGAAGGCAGAATCATCAATATAAAAAGATAAAAAAAAGATGACAAATATGGACGCTTACTGGATGCCCTTCACTGCCAACCGACAGTTTAAAGCGAATCCCCGAATATTGGTTTCGGCAAAAGATATGCACTTTACAAGCGATGATAACCGCTCAATTTTAGATGGTACTGCGGGGCTGTGGTGCGTGAATGCAGGACACGCCCGCGAGACAATTGCTGAAGCAGTTAAACAGCAGGTTTTGCGTTTGGATTACTCTCCGGCTTTTCAGATGGGACATCCGGGCGCTTTTGAATTAGCGGAACGTTTGGTAAAGATGATTCCGGGCAATTTCGATCGCGTTTTCTTTACTAATTCGGGTTCGGAATCTGTAGAAACTGCTTTGAAGATTGCAATTGCTTATCACCGGGTGAAAGGTGAAGGAACTCGCCAACGATTAATCGGTAGGGAACGCGGCTATCACGGCGTTGGTTTCGGGGGAATTTCTGTCGGCGGTATCGGTACAAACCGCAAGTTTTTTGGCAGTTTGCTCACGGGAGTCGATCATTTGCCTCACACTCACAATCTCGAACACAATGCTTTCAGTCGCAAACAACCGGAATGGGGAGCGCATTTGGCGGATGAATTGGAGCGGATTGTCGCTTTGCACGATGCGTCGAATATTGCAGCGGTAATTGTGGAACCAGTGGCTGGTTCTACGGGGGTTTTGATTCCGCCGAAAGGTTATTTGGAGCGACTGCGGGCGATTTGCGACAAATACGGAATTCTGCTAATTTTTGATGAGGTTATTACCGGCTTCGGGCGGCTAGGCTCTAGTTTTGCAACGGAATATTTTGGGGTGGTTCCCGATATTGTGACGGCGGCAAAAGGGATAACTAACGGTACGGTGCCGATGGGGGCGGTGTTTGTGAAAGAGGGGATTTATGATGCTTTTATGAATGCTCCTGAAAATGCGATCGAGCTTTTTCACGGTTATACTTATTCTGGTCATCCTCTGGCTTGTGCGGCTGCTTTGGCGACGCTGGATATTTATGAGGAAGAAAGGCTGTTTGAACGGGCAGATAAGGTGGCTGGTTACTGGGAGAATGCGGTTCATTCTTTGAAGGGCGTGCGGCACGTAATTGATGTCCGCAATCTGGGACTGGTGGCGGGTATTGAGTTGGAATCTATTGCGGGGAAGCCGGGGAAACGGGCTTTTGATTGTTTCTTGCAGTGCTATGAAAAAGGGTTGCTAATTCGCACGACTGGTGATATTATTGCTTTGTCGCCACCGCTGATTATTGAGAAAGAACATATCGATCGCATTGTGGAAATTTTGACAGGGGTTTTGCAGGAGATGGAGTAGGATTTAATGAACCGCGAAGGCGCGAAGGAAGAAGAGAAAGAAGAAGATGTCTTAGGTAATAATTCTACTTAGAAATGACATCAAATTCGTTGGTATCGGAATTATTTATCTCTCTCTTTTCTTCCTCTGCAGTCTCTGCGGTCTCTGCGGTTTAATCATTCCGAAACAACCGTAAACGATATGAGAAAGACCTCTCTCTTTACTTCCTTCGCGCTCTTTGCGTCTTCGCGGTTCGTTCAAAAAATTAAAAAGCGCTATAATAATTGACAACTAACCACGAATGACGAATAACTATGGTGCAATTAACTGCAAAAATCTCTGCTAACGAGTTAGCAAATTTGGCTGTAGATTTGATTCGGAAAACAGGTTGCGAGTACGGTGATGTGCGTTTTTGCAGTTACCGAAGGCAGAATCTTTACGCGCGCGATCGATCTTTAAGTCAACTGTCAGATAATGTAAGTTCCGGTTTTGGCGTGCGAGTGCTTCTTGACGGCGCTTGGGGGTTTGCCGCCAGTCACAGCAAAACACCCGCAGAGGTTGCAAGAATAGTCGCTTTGGCTGTAGAAATCGCTAAAGGCAGCCGCTTAACTCAGAAGGAACCGGTGCGATTAGTGCCTGTCGAAAAATATGTTGATACGTACATTACTCCGATCGCCATCGATCCTTTTTCTGTACCCGTTGCTGACAAAGCCGAACTGCTACTAACTATCAACGAGCGGCTGCTAGCACACGGCGCACAAGGCATCAAAAAAGCTTCTTCTTTTTTGCAGTTCAGCCGCGAAGACAAGGTTTTTGCTTCCACAGAAGGCTCGCTAATCGAACAAACAATCTACCGCAGCTATCCGGGTTTTGGCTGTACAGCAATTGCGGGTGGCGATGCCCAAAGTCGCAGTTACGATCGCCCGCCGCTAAATATCGGTTACGAACATATTAATCCCGATGATTTGTTGAGTCAAGTCGAAAGAGTTGCGGCCGAAGCTATTGAGAAAGTCAGCGCTCCAAAAGTCCCGGCTGGTATTTGCAAATCCCTGATTCTTAAGCCGACAAATTTGTATTTGACAATTCACGAATCGGTCGGACATCCAACTGAATTAGACCGGGTTTACGGCTACGAATCTAATTTTGCTGGCACGAGCTTTGCTACTACTGATAATTTAAATAAACTGCAATATGCTGCACCTTGGGTGAATTTTAAGTGCGATCGCACTCAACCGGGCGGCCGCGGTACAATGGGTTACGATGATGAGGGCGTAAAATCACAAGAGTGGTACGTTGTCAAGGATGGAATTTTAGTTGATTATCTCACTGACAGAGAGACGGCTTATCGCCTCGGACGTGCCAGCAGCAACGGTTCTGCTTACGCTGACAGTTGGTCGAGCGTGCCGATGGTGAGAATTCCCAATTTGGGATTGGAGCCGGGCCCGGATGGCGGCAGCCATACTGCTACTTTGGCCCAGATGATTGCGGATACGGAAGACGGGATTTTAATCGACGGTATGGGTAGTTATTCGATTGACCAGCAGCGGCGCAATTTTCAATTCGGCGGCGATGCTTTTTGGAAGGTGGAAAAAGGTAAAGTTGTCGGTATGTTGAAGGATGTAACTTATCAGGCGATGACTACTGATTTCTGGAATCAAATAGATGCGATCGGGCCAGCTTCGGAACTGGTTCAATGCGGTACGAATATGTGCGGAAAGGGCGAGCCGATGCAGGTTGCTCAAATGACTCACGCTTGTGTGCCGGTGCGAGTGAGGAATATTCAAATTGGGGGAAATTCTTAATTAGAGTGTAGGTTTTTAATGTGAAAATTCCAGCGGATGCTATCATACCCGAAGCAAAGTTGACGCGCTATTTACTTGTTCCCAAAGCACAAGATGACAAGTCAAAATTTCTCGCTCAAGGAAGGGGGTTTTAGTCAAGATAACCCAGAAGCTTTGTTAGGAGCCATCCAGTTTTTGATAGCGTCGGCTGAGGCAGTAGAAAATGGTGCTAATGAATTCGGAAAGTTCTTTCGCGCCGAAGGTGAGTTGCGAGGGGCTAATGGACGTAATTTAGCAGTTGTTACAATTTGGTTGCAGTGGCAAATTGACGGAACTTTTCATTTTATTACTCTCAAGCCAAAAAAGGAGTCTCGACGTGAAACTTGAACTTTACCAGCGTGTAGCATTGTGTCGGGATATGCCGCTATATCAGCTCAAAAAAGGTGATGTAGCCATGCTAGTCGATCGCGTACCTCATCCAAGGGAAGGCGAAGATGATGGCTGCGTTCTAGAAATATTTAATGCTTTAGGAGAATCGATTTTAGTTGTGGCTGTTTCTCCTTCAGATGTGGAACCTCTGCGAGCAGATGAAGTGTTAGCAGTACGCTCTTTAGTACAGGCGAGTTAACCGTAGTATTGCGGGTAAACCTATTTTCAAATACAACAAATATTCCGGAACTTTAGCTTATGCTCGTAACAACATCGCCCGCACTTTTAAGTGAAGACCAAGCCTTATCTTTACTAGAAAAAGCAGTCAAACTATCCAAAGCAGAGGAAGTATTTGTCAGTCTCTCTACTGGCGAGGAATCTCTTTCGAGATTCTCGGAAAATCAAATCAGCCAAAATATCAGCAAAACTGTATTTAACCTGAGCATTACTAGCTATTTCGGCAACAAAAGCGCCTCTGCTGCTGTTACAGAATTTGATGAAGATGCGATCGCCTCCGCAGTCAAGCGATCGGAAGAATTAGCCAGAATTGCGCCGGCAGACCCCGAATGGATGCCGCTGCTGCCGCCTCAAACCTACGATTTGCCCTCGCCCGCCTTCGACGCAGCAACGGCAACTGTATCGCCTCTAGCGCGGGCAGAAATGGTGCAGCAAGCTTGCGCCATTGCCGGACAGGGGGGCGCTCATGGTTCGGGCACTTTGAGCGCTGATGTGTGGCTGTATGCGATCGCCTCGTCAACCGGACTCCGCGCCTGCAACCAATCTACAGAGGCAGATTTCAGCTTTACTGCTCGCATTGACAACGGTTCTAGCTGGACTCAGAGCACTGCTTGGAGTATCAACGAATTGCCGATCGCCCAATTAGCAGAACAAGTGCTCGATCGGGCGATCGCATCCCGCAACCCCCGCGAAGTCACTCCCGGCATTTATCCTGTAATCTTTGACGGTGCTGCTTTTGCGGATTTGCTACCGTGGGTAATTTGGAGTTTGGATGCGAGGGCGGCGGATGAGGGGCGATCGTTTATGTCGATCGCCGATGCAGAGGGAAAACCAGCGGGAAACCGCGCCGGGGAACAAATTTTCAGCCCGTTAGTGCAAGTGCAGCGCGATCCGGCTCATCCTTTGTTGCGATCTAATACTTTTTTCGGCGACGGATTGAGCAATAACTATTTGGAAATCATCAAAGATGGCGTCCCTCAAAGTTTGTCTTATTCCCGCTACTGGGCCGCACAAAAAGGCAAAGAGGCGAAAGGTGCTTATTACCCGATCGTAATGACAGGTTCCGACCAAAGTTTAGCAGATTTAATTGCTCAAACCGAGCGAGGAATTTTCGTCAGTCGAGCTTGGTACGTGCGCTACGTTAATCCGAAAACATTGGAAGTAACGGGAATGACTCGCGACGGTACTTTTTGGATTGAGGATGGCAAGATTGCTTACCCGATTAAAAACCTGCGTTTCAATCAAGTTTTACCTGATATGTTGCGCGATGTGGATGCAGTTAGTGCGGTGAAGCGTTACGGCGGTAGTGTCGTGCCCGGAGTGGGCGTGAAAGCTTTTAATTTCACGAGTATTACTGACAGTTTGTGACTTGCAAGGGTGAGGTTCGCGGAAACCCACCCGGAGGAGTAAGAATTATTCATATCTCTCTTCTCTTCATCTGCGTTTATCCGCGTCCATCCATTGTCATCTGCGGTTCAGAAATTCTCTTCTTTTAACCGCAGATGAGGGCAGATTAACACAGATTAACGCAGATTAATTAGATCAATTCCGGTTGCAACGTCCGTGATTGTTGACTGTTGACTCGATTTTACAATTCCGATGGTACCGGATTTGATATAATTTAGGGCGATCGATAAAAACCAATTCCCAATTACCAATTACCAATTATCAATGAATCAATATTTTGCTACAGTTGCGCGCGGTTTAGAAACTATTGCCGCCCAAGAATTAGAACGTTTAGGGGCGCAGGATGTTAAGCCAGATTTTACAGGGGTTTACTTTGCGGGCGATCGGGCTTTATTATACCGCGTCAATCTTTGGTCGAGAACAATTTTTAGAGTGCTAATGCCGATCGCCGAATTCCGGTGTTACAACTCGGATATGCTCTACCGCGAAGTGCAGAAAATCCCTTGGGACGAATACTTATATCCCGACAATACTTTAGCAGTAAACTGCACCGGTGGCAACGAAAACTTGAACCACACTCACTTTACAGCTTTGCAGGTCAAAAATGCGATCGCCGACCAACAGCGCCTGCAATTTAACAAGCGTTCTAATGTTGATGTAGAGCATCCAGATTTGCTAATTAACCTTCACATTCATCAAGATAGAGCTATTTTAAGTTTAGACAGTTCTGGCGGCAGTTTGCACCGCCGGGGATATCGACCGGCGATGGGGCTTGCTCCCCTCAAAGAAACCCTAGCTGCGGCTTTGTTGGAGATGGCAGAATGGACGCCAGATTTGCCGTTTTTAGACCCGATGTGCGGTTCTGGAACTTTGCCTTTGGAAGCGACTTTAAAGGGCTTGAATATTGCACCGGGATTGTTTCGAGAAAAGTTTGGATTTATGAGTTGGCGGGATTTTGATGAACCTTTGTGGGATAAATTGTGGGCCGAAGCGGAAAACAGCGAATTACCGGAACTTAAAGAGGTGATTGCAGGGTGCGATCGCGATTCCGATATGTTAACTCAAGCTCGCACGAACGCGCAGCAAGCTGGTATTTCCGGTAAAATTCAGTTTGCTCAAACCGAGTTATCTCAGTTGGAAGCACCCGCAGACAGAGGTGTTTTGATTTGCAATCCTCCCTACGGAGAAAGGCTGGGAGATGCTAGCGAATTGGGAGATTTGTACAAGATGTTGGGGGATATTTTCAAGAATCGTTTTAAAGGTTGGAATGCCTTTATTTTGACTGGAAATAAGGAGTTGGGTAAAAAGGTGGGACTCAGGACATCGCGGCGAATTCCGGTTTTTAATGGCTCGATTCCGTGTACTTTGCTCAAATATGAACTGTATTAAATGTTTATAGAACATATCTGACTAAACTTGACAATAGCCAATATTAATTGAAGAGGCTAGGCTAAATGAAAATCTTTAAAATTGACGACCACAAACTCATCTTAGGAGATGTGTTAGAAGTGCTTGGCAGTGAAATCCCAGACAACTCAATCGATTTAATTTTTGCCGATCCTCCCTATAATATTGGCAAAGATTTCAATGGTTTTAAAGACACGTGGGAATTTGAAAACGATTATTTAGAATGGAGTTATAGTTGGTTAAACTTATGTGTTAACAAGCTCAAGCATAACGGCAGTTTGTATCTAATGGCGTCAACTCAAAGTATGCCCTACTTTGATTTATATTTGCGCGATCGTTTAACAATCCTTTCTCGAATAGTGTGGTATTATGACAGTTCGGGAGTACAAGCCAAAAAATATTACGGTTCTCTGTACGAACCAATTTTATATTGCGTCAAGGACAAACGAAATTATACATTTAATTCCTCAGATATTCTGGTAGAGGCAAAAACCGGAGCTGTTAGAAAACTAATTGACTACCGCAAGGCTACACCATCAGTATATAATTCTAAAAAAGTTCCCGGTAATGTCTGGGAGTTTCCGCGAGTTAGATATCGTATGCCTGAGTATGAGGAACATCCTACTCAGAAACCAACATCGTTGTTAGAAAGAATTATCAAAGCTAGTAGTAATGAGGGCGACGTTGTACTAGATATATTTTCCGGAACTTTTACAACATCATTTGTTGCCAAGCAGCTTAACAGAAAGTCAATCGGCATAGAATTACAAGAAAAATATCTACAAATAGGATTGCGGAGGTTGCAAATTACTCCGGATGAGAGTGAAGAGAATCTGATGTCTGAAGTCAACTCCGGTGAAGTTTCGCCACAGCAGCTAACACTCAACTTACAACTCTAATAAAAATGGAACATGAATTTACAAAAATAATTAAGACAATTTTAGAGGATAAGTTGGGCGAGGTGGGGGATCAAATCTTCGATGAAAGCCAGCTAATTTCATATTTGAATATCAAGACTAAATCTTCAAATAAAGGCTCAAAATCAAGAGGAAGTTTTGCCAACTTATACGCAATATATGTTTTAGTTGAAGATTATTTGGTGAAAAATTTTCATCAGACAGGAATGTATTCAGATTATGAAGGTGCAGTTTATACGAATCTTTTTAAGAGACAGCGTGAATTACCATTCGGGAAAAAGCTTCAAAATCATGGCTTGAACCATAGGATGAATGAAGAATTTAAAAGATATTTTCCCACTTGTGAGTACATCCCAATTTTGAGAAATCAGAAAAATAACAGGTATTGGTTTAACGAAAATTTATTAAAAGTCAAAATCAATGAGAATGAACACAATATAGCAGAAACAGTAATCCACATAATTGATGCTTACGTTGAAGCTAAGAGAGATAGCTTTGAAAAGTTTATTCAAATTTGTAAAGATGCTCAAAGATTGACAGAGGCTCAAGTCAGAGAATTTATAAAACAAATGGTAGCGCCAAATGTAGATGCTCGAATTTTCGAGATAGTCAGCTACAGTATATTAAAATACTACTACAATGACCGAGTTATTTATTGGGGTTATGCACTAGACAGACTCCAGCAAGAAAATTTAAAGCTGTTTAAAACAGGTAGGACAAATGCTAATGATGGGGGAATTGACTTTGTAATGAAACCCCTAGGACGTTTTTTTCAGGTGACTGAAACTGTAGATGTAAATAAATATTTCCTAGACATTGATAAAATTGAAAGGTATCCGATAACATTTGTAGTTAAATCTTTAGATTCAGAGATTGAAATTAAATCAAAGATTGAAGCACAAGCTCGAAAGCTGTATCCAATAAATGCTATAGTATCTCAATACATGGAATGTATAGAAGAAATAATAAACGTTCCTATTCTGATAGAAAGATTTGAACAAGCTGTTGCCAAAGGGTACTTAATCAATATATTGAGCGAGATTATTAAGCAGAGCAGATTAGAATTTAATTATGAAGATGAGGAAGAAAGTCTGGAAATTGAATTATTAGACGTGGCTCTAGAGGATGAATGATTCAGTCATAAAGTCCGCCTGCTTTAGACAATTATTGTTTCCTTACATTTAACATCTACATCGGCAAAAAAGAAACGTGAGCCGAAACAATCTTCCACCCTTCCGGAAACTTGCGCCACATCTGACTCTGCCGCCCCAGCCGCACCACTCCATCCATTACACGCCGGAATTCCAGCGTCACAGCCGCCGTGTCTGCATCGAATGTCACGACTTTGAGGTTGAACATTTCTCGATCGACATTTACAGGCGATCGTCCTTTGCGAAAAGCCCTCACATCCTCGCTCCCGTAGAGGTTCTCCGTCACCCCAAACCGCACGACTTCCGGCGCATCCCAGAACAAATTATCGAGAGTTTCAATATCATTCGTACAAAGAGCTTTTTCGTATTTTAAATATAGTTCAGTTAACTCAGCCACCACAGCAGAATCATTTATAACAGTCATTCGATTTTAGATTTTAGATTTTAGATTTTAGATTTTAGATTTTAGATTTTAGATTTTAGATTTTAGATTTTAGATTT